>JAWAEI010000008.1:0-14902 GCA_038891475.1 Candidatus Pacearchaeota archaeon
ACACTCTCCTGCAGACCTATTACTAACTGCCGCTGGAGAACATGAAGTAAAATTCACTTCAAAGATAAGGGGATGATGAGATTCTTCGTCACTTCCGTAAAGATATTTTAAAAAAGGCTGAGAGGATATATTTATAGTATAATTTGAGGAAAGATTAATAATTTTAGGAGCGTCATTTGTTGCATTTATAATAAAAGAAAAAACCCTTGCACCCGCACTCTCATCCTTTTTGTTGTATGAATCCAAACTAATATTAAATTGTCCAGTTTCATTATCTCTTGTAGAATTAATTCTCAAAATACCGGTTGTAGAATTCAAAGAAATCCAATAGTAAAAAGAAGGTTCTTTAGAACCATTTAATGTAGAAGAGATATTTGTTCCCTCACCAAAAACAAACCTAATCGGAGCCTCATCATCTGTTGAGTTTATATACTGACTTAAATTAAAAGTAAGAGAAGGAAGAAGATCCTCACTTCCATTATAGGATGTTTCCCACGGGCTTCCTATCCACGTGACGCTAAAAACAAAACTAAGAAAAAACAAAAACAGAGTAAAAAATAGAAATATAAAAAATAAATTTCTCTTCATTAATTTAATAACCCTCTTTTTCATATTCCCTCACAAAAAACAAGTAATCTATTTATTAAAATTTATCTATATGCTTAAACACTTATCCTTTTAAGATGCCTCTTTAAGCGAATAATATCTATTATTTTAAGGAGAAGTATCAAAAACAATAATAAAAGTATGAAAACTATAAACCAGAAAAGCATATTAAATTTTATTAGAGGTCTTTCTGGAGGGCAAAGATATGGACAAGGGCCACCACAATCAATACCGAACTCTCCCTGATTCTTTATTCCATCGCTGCAAGAAGGACATGGTGGACAAGGGCCACCACAATCAATACCTACCTCACACCCATTATCGTGACAATTTTTAATTCCATCCTTACAAGACGGAGCAAGTGAAAAATAACAAACCCTCATTATAGCAGGAAGGAAGAAAGAGGTATTACAATTATTAATATCTTTGCATCCCCTAATTTGAAAACCACAAGACTTCGCATCCCATTTGTAGTAGGATTCACATTCACTTCTCATGCGCCTATAATCCTCACCAAAAATATATCCCTCTTTAAAAGAACTTTCCAAATTTTGACATACACTCCACTCCCTACATGCCCATTTCTCAGAACAAGCTTTTACAACAGCGGCCCCTCCTCCACCTCCTGCAGTTGGGAGAGGGCAGGGGATTGGCATTACACTAACATTCCAGATTATTGAGTCATTCAACAAACCGTCAGTTATCTCAACACTAATATTTTTCTCCCCAGCAACCCCACATCCAAAAGTATAAGAAAATTCGTCACTACCCTTACCAAAAGTATACTTCTTAAGAACCCCGTCAACATACCAATATGTGTCCGGAATCGTAAAATCAGGATCATAAGTAGTGATATTAAAATAAATGTTATCTGTTCCATTAATACTAAAGTTAAGATTTGTTGGATACCAGGATTTAATGGTCGGAGGTCTATTTTGATTTGTTACAGTTAAGCTAAAATTTTTGCAGGTGGTTTTTGGGGCTCCGGTTTCATTACAAAAGCTTATATTGGAATGGATATTTTCTATACCTTTATCTGTAACACAAACGCTCACATTATAAACCCCCACATCATTTTCCTTACCTGTATAATTAATAAAACCAGTACCATTTATATCAAAAAGTGAAGCATTGTTTGAAAAGGAAACATTAAAAGTTAAATTACCCGAAGTATAGTTCCCGTCTTCGATATCTGAGGCATTAACTTGATACTCTAATGTACTATTTTCACCTCTTGTCCAAACCGTCTTTACTCCAATGTCGCCTATAGAAGGCTGGTTATTAATTTCTATAACTTCGATTGTTGTATTTGTAGAATCAGAATAATTCCCATCGCTAACACTTATTTCAAGAGTGTGATTTCCAATATTTTCTTTTTTAAGAATACCAGAAAAAAGTTCAGACTCTATAAAAGTCTCACCAAAAAATTGTGTTGGAAAAACAAAAAATGGATCTTTAGGGAACAGATCGACAACCAAGTCATCCTCGTCTGGATCGCTAGCATTAAATATATAAGAAAAAGCGCGTTTTTCACATGCAAAAAAATGATCTGGGATATCCCCTAAAATTGGGGCTGAATTTGGAACAGACACAAAAAACACCACACTATCAGAAGCAATATCCCCCTTAGAATTATTAGCATAAACAACAATTTTGTTGCTCCATCTAACTGCATCAAATGTTGTGTTAGGTGTGAAAGAAAGGTTCTGAACAACTGTCTGGTTGTGTTTCAAATCATATAAACTATACCACCAAGATTCTATTTCAAAGAAAGAGGAGACATTTAAGTCAAGGGTATAATTTTCTCCTATATTAAAATAATAGGTTTTATTCTCTGGACTATCTATCTTTACCGAAAAAATACCTTCAATAAGGAGTTTTGTTACACCGACAATGCTCTTGCCTGTCATAAAATTCAATATTGAAGTTAAGTCTTCTGGATAAATCAGAAAAATTATAAAGAAAAATAACAAAAGAAACGATATTATAATCACCCCTCTTTTCATATTTTAAAAAACCACCTATATTATATAAAAATTTTGTTTTAATAAAAAACTTTTAACAAAGAAATTACTGACAAAGATCAATCTGGTTTTAAAAAGTAAACTATAACTTTTCCAGTATAATTCCCATATTTAGCATCATCTGGAATAGAAATATAAAAATTAATCTCTTTATACCCATCTAAAATAAAATTGTTATCTGAAAAACTTATCCATTTAGCAATATCCCCTTTTGATTTAATTTTTACAAAGACTGGTTTAGAAGAATTTAAAATGACAACCCTTTTACCAGTATTACCTGGCATCATAACTCCGAAAATAAGTTCTTCTGTATCAATGTTAAAACCTAAGAAATTTGAAACTTGCACTTCTGCATCAATAATTCTTATTTGCTCTATCCTCGAAAATTCAGTAAGATAAATAAGAGAGAGAACTAGGATAAAAATAATTAAGACAAATACAAAAATATAAGGAGGGCTATTAAAAAATCTCCGAAAAGTATTAGCAAACACCATCTTCCTCTTAAAAAGGAGAGGAATTTTATAAAATTAACCTCAAGACCCGTATCCTAAAAATGTTAGATTCACTTCTCTCAAACCTGGGGGGGCATTATCTGGGATTACTAAGTAACTCGTAACATTAATACTATTTCTACCAAACAGATAAGAAAGAGAATCACATAGCGTTATATTCTTTTGTAGAGTAACTTCTTCACCCGGATATTCTTTTAATCCAGAACCACAAGAACCAGAGAAAGTATCTCTACTTGAGATTTTAAATGACCTAATTGAAGCATTACCACCAATAAAGGTTCCAGCATCTTTGTTAGAAGAAACATTAATAGTTATATTTCTATTTCCGGTATTTTTGATTAAAAGATCTTTTGGATTAAAAGAGGTTCCATTAGTAATATTCCAATTGATTATAGTACCATTACAAGAGAGTATTGCATATGAAGACCCATTCATGACCTTACCAGAACCAAGATCACACTCTGACTGAGTAACATTTAATTCCACAACTTCTAAAATTTCGAATTCAATAATTCCTACAGTACTCTTCCCTAAGAGGCGGGTCTCGTCAAATAAAAAGATAATATAATACAAAAGGAGAAGATTAAACAAAACAATAAGCACGATAAGCGGGTATAACCTAAAATCCTTCTTTCCCATCTTTTCAAAAATAAAAATTAGAAGATATAAAAATATTTCTTAAAAACTATTTTCTTTTATCCTTTTGTTTTCTACTTAACTTGATTAATAAGATAATAACCGAGATTGATAATACTGCAACCAACATAATCAATACCGTAGTGATTGATAATGGCACTTCAAAATGTTTCTTCACCCTTATAATTCCTTCTTTTACGCTAATTTTGTTTTCATAATTCAATCTAACTTGTGCTCTATACTCTCCAGCATTTATATTAGAAATATCCCAATATGCTGTAATGTTTTTTATTTCCCATGCCCCTATACTAACTGGAGAGCTACTAAACTTGGAAATTAATTGTCCATTATTATCCCTAATTTCAACATCAGCATAAACATTATTAATAACATTATTCCATTTGCTTTCTACCTCAATATTTACTGGAACAATCCCCCTCCCAACAACTTCCTCATTAAAAGATATTATTTCTATAAAAACTTCTCCGATTCTAAATGACTTTTCTTTTGTCGTTTTATTATCTACGAAAAAAAGAGTCGCTCTGGCTATATACTCTCCAGCTTCAAAATCAGAAGTGTTTAAAAAAGCCTTTATCTGTTTTCTTGAACCACCCTCTAAAAGAGCTGGATCTAAATTTATAGAAGCTACTTTGTTTCCTCTTTCACTAAATATCTTTGGAGAAACCTCTACATTTCCTTTCACAATCATATCTTGAGTTGTCAGACTTCGAACATCTAAAATAAAACTAATATTCTCACCTCTCATCACATTCTCAACTAATAAATCGAAATCTAGATTCGGTTCTGGATAAAGAACCAACATTTTTATCTCAGAACACGCAATTACTCTTACACCAATCCCAACTCCTGGACCACCTCCACCGCCTCTCGTCTCATCCTCGGCAACACATACGCTTGTTATATGAAAACCGGGCTCAAATCTCTCAGGAAGTTTTATGTTAATAATAAAGGGTTTTGCCTCACCAGGTTCAAGCTCAAGGGTAGAATTCTTTAAATAAATATAATCAGAAAAACCACCTTCAACACTTATACTATGATTCATTTTTCTGTCAGTATTAGATCGTGCATAAAAGGTATAGTTCAATTCCAAACCTGGTTTAAATATAATAATATCTCTTTCAGGGCTTATTATTCCCGCTGCATTGACGTCTTTTATATATAAAAAAAGGGGAGATAAAAAAAACAAAATTAACAGAAATGTTTTTTTTATCGTTTTAGAAAATTCTTGTTCAATCATATAATATATAATAAATATCTGTTTATAAATATATAAGTAAATCAAAAGATTAAGAGAAAAACCAACATAAAAAGTTATGGGCCTTAAAAAACAAAAATAGAGCTATATAATGGTTTTAACTACTACCATTCCAAGCAGTAAAGGTCCATGTAGCGACTTTATATCCTGTAGGAGCATCTTCTGGTATTAGCAATGTAGCACTAACATTTAATCTATCATAATTATCTAAAAACCTAAGAATAGAACAAGCAACATACTGTGTATTAGCAGCAATCTCTGTTCCAGGGTAAGGAACCTCCCCTTGAACGCAAGAATCCTTCGATCCATCAGTGTCTCTACTCGTAAACTTAAATGATGGAGAGGTGCCTCCTATAAATCCTGCGGCGTTTTTATCTGAAGACAAATTAACTGTAATGTTTTTGTTACCGGTATTTTCTACTATTATTTGAGACGCATTAAAGATAGTTGTGTTTGTCCAATTTATTTTTGTTCCATTACAATCTAACAAGGCACTAACTTTATCTGGCTCAAGTCTTCCTGATCCAAAGTAGCAATTTGTTACAGTGACATTAAGCTCGACTACACTCTCAAGAGTCAAATTAACAATCCCGGTTGTTGCCAAGCCAGTTGTCTTTAATTTCTCAACCCTATAAAGATTATAACCAAGCCCAAGAATACTTATAGCAATTGATAAAATAAGTAAGAAAACTAAAAACCTGTCTGGACCTTCTTTTGTTTCTTTTTTATCATCCATTTCTCTTTTTTCTCCCTTTAACTTAACTAATTAATCTATGATAAACGCCTTTATAAGGTTTTTTGTATTTCAACATAATTAAGGAACTATCTCAAAAGATATTTGTGCATACCCTGTAGATGTTTTTGGTAACTCTACTGTTTTCTGTTTTGATTTAAAAATATTTGAGAAAAATGACTTTATATTATCTAAAGGATTTTTACCAACTAAGTTATTAGTTACAAAAAAATTAACTAAAAAAACTAAAATTGCAATAATTATTAGTAAGGTTACAATTCTCCTTGAAAAACCTCTTTTTTTCATAAGACCATTCATTTTCAAAAAAAACCGCCGAAGTTTATAAAATTTTCTATCCGAAAAAGAATGTAATCTATCTTAATTGTCTTAGGCTTTTTTAGGAAATAAGCCTATATAATTGCTTTAGAATTTGTAACAAGCTTACCACCACAAACTACATTTAGATGAATCTCTGAAAAATTAAGATTTTTTTTGATTATGTCTTTAAAATCTACACGATAAATTGTTTCAATACCCTCTTTCCTAATATGCGACTTAGATAAAAATTCATTATAATCCATGTTTATAGAATTCACTTTAGAAGAATTGTTATAAAAATCAACAAGAAAAACACAATTTTCTGGTAACTGTCCAAGAGAGCTCACTTCTATATATCCTACTGCTCTCGGTTCAAAAACCGCAAAACCAACAAGGCCCTCCTTATTAAAAACAAAAAGATATACTCCGAGAAATATCAGGCTTATTATAGGTAATAAATATGGTAAAAAGTTTTTGAATCTCATTTTTAACTCTCTTGAGACGCAATTACTTCGGTTTTGTTTGATATGTCTATCTCCTCTAACCTATCCAAGACAATTTTTCCAGATGGTATAAGGTTGTTGAACATTTCTAATAAAACCCTAACATTTCCCTTATTTTTAATTTTTGTGCTATTAGTACTAACATTTTTTTCAATAACTATTTCTGGCTCAATTTTAAAGGACCTTATTCCACTAATACCCTTACTTGTTTTCCAAAAATATACTCCTGGCTCAAACTCACTTATAACAACCCTTCTTCCAGATAGTTCTAATGGAGAGGTAAAGAGAGGGTTGTCATCCACAAGTATGCTCTCTGAGAAACCAATCCATCTAAAAATTATGACTCTCGAATTCGTAACCATATTATCGTAAGGAGAAAGAAGAAAATTAAATTTTAAGAAGACAAACAACAAAAGAAAGGATAAAAATAGGGAAACGACTAAATAAAAGACACTATATCTAATTTTAACTTTATTCTTTCTCATTTTCTTTTCCTCTTGAAATATAAAAACCATAACAAATTAGCTAAAACAAGCATAATAATAACAATAACTAAAAGCGTATTTACATTCCCGCCTACTCCTCCTCTTGAGGCAACTACATGAGCTGTAATACCAACAACTTCAATATTTATAGCATTGTCTAAAACTTCAGCCCTAAGCCCTCTTCTAATAGATTTTCCTTCATAACTAATTTCAATTTCCCCTTCATATCTGCCCTTCTCAACGTTTTCAGTGTCCCAGTAAGCAAAAAGTTCCTTTCTAGAAAGAGGTTCGAGAGTAGTCTCTTCTGTCTTGTAATTCATTAGTTCATTATCATATAAATCCTTTAAGATAATTCTACTATAAAGATTCTTTAACTCTAAATTTCCTATGTTTTCTACAAGAATATTAAATTTAGCCACATCACCAAGACGGAAATTCTTTACAGAAACATCAAGGAGTTTTACAAAAAAATCTCCTACAAGAAATTCTTTTTCAACCTTAAGGGTATTACCATCATAATCTATAACAGCGACAGCTTTATAGATCCCAGAAGAAGTGCTAACCAACCAAGTACCGGATAACTCAACTCTTTCCTTAGTTCTTACACTCTTCCTATCTGTCTCAATTTCCGCAATCTTTTCTTCACCACTGAGTATAAAAATTCTTGCTTTAAGATTTTCTATATTTTCTGTACCGAGATTATTTACTTGAATAAAAAATTTAGCTTCTTCACCCTCTTTTGCTTCGATAACATCAAGATTGGCCTTTATATATTTTCCAGGGTATGGAACTTCAATATGTAATTGCGAAACCACAGCAACCAAAGAACCAATTGTTATATCCCCTCTCTCTTCTCCAGACCTAATTTCTCTAATTACAATATCTGCTCGATGAGTCCCTGGTTCTTCTATTTTCGCTGGTAATTTTATAACATAAGATATCTCTTTTGACTCCTCGTTAGCCCTAAAACTAATTTCTTTTTGATTAAGAGTGATATACTCACTAAGCTCCCCTCTTAAATAAATGCTTGCCCTAAAATCATTTCTTTCATTGTTTATAACTTTAAGAGTTACCGTCTTTTCGAGATTGGGCTCAAAATTTTCAACAATTCTTGCAGGGGAAACACCAAGAGCAGAAATACTAGAGAGAAGGGCAATTATCATTAAAAGAGACAAAATTATTTTCTGAATAATCACTTTTGTTTTTCTTTTCTCACCATAATTTTTCTGTTCCTTTTGTTCCATTTTACTATGCTTGCTCTGACTCAAATATTATCATAGATGATTTAGTTCCTGGCGGTTCGTCTAGAGGAGAGGTAATTTTTATATCTAATTCAGCCCAATCTCTAGTATCATTATAATCTAGATAAGCAATAGCTCTTAAAGGAGTGAGAAGAGACATATTCGTCCAAGTTGTTATAGATAAAGCCCAATTAAATGAGCCTGGTTTTGAAGGATTTTTATCTGCTTTAAATTGAAATTTGTTTGTTGGGTTTGATTCTCTCACCCACAAACTATTATTTGCATAAACTGAAACATTAACAAAAACATTACCGGCATTCTCAATTAAAAAAGGATAGGGAGAGTTATCTGTAGTATCATTTGTCTCACCTAAACCCATAATCCCAAAATTTACAGTATCATTTACCAGAATAATTAAAGTAGAATCAATTGTAAAGTTCCATACATCACTCCATTCACCATATTCTATTCCATCATAAGCCCTAACTCTCCAGAAATAAGGAGTATAAATTATATCAAAAACCTCGTTTTGTTGAGTAGTATAATTAGTTAAATTAGAGCCCTCTTGCACTCCGGTTTTATTTAAACCTTTGTTTGGGTAAGGTGAGCTAAAGTTTGCAAAATCATCAACCATAATCTGATAAGTTAGAGTATCGCCATCAGGATCTGTTGCATTATACCAAAAGAAGGTAGGTGTCCTGTTTGTTATATGCTCCCCGTTTGAAGGAGAGTATAGATTAACTTTTGACGGACGTCTATTAATTATAATTAACCTTGTTTCTGTAGAATTCGTATTTCCAGAAGAATCATTTGCTGTTGCATTAAGATAATAAGTACCAGCAGATAAGCCTGTTATATTCCAAAAAAAGGGCGAATCTGAAGATGAATTTTGTCTTATCAATGCGAATGAAGAATTGTATAGATAAATATATACTGAAAAGGAATTGTCGTCTGTAACACTAACATTTGCTTCAATATAACTTGCTGACTGGATTGTTCCATTATCTGGAGTTGGTGGAACAAACTCTATTTTTGGTGGGTGGGTATCAAGAATGATCTGGTTATTTGAAGAATTTTCAATCCCGCTAATATTTAAAATAAGCTCGCCGGTTGTAGAGTTAAAACTATATTCTGAAGAATTATAAGTTTTGTTATACTGACCTGAAGCAGAAATATAGGTAAGAGATGAGGGGCTAATGGACGAATTCAAAATAACGGTCAAATTAAAAAGAGTATCTAATATATTGCTAGAAATGTTTCTTTTACTTACAGAAATATAAGAAATATACAAAGGGGTGTTTGTTCTGTTAATCCCTTCTGTAAGGTTAAACTTATCTAAGACATATGCAGAATAACCAACGGGAAGGGTTATGTTTATATTTTCATCACAAAAATTTATATTAATACAAATAGCAGTAAAATTAGAGAGATATATTAAGCTATCTGTTAATCCATAAAAACCAATTTTTCCTGGATAACTTTCATTTATTGAGGTAAATTTTGCGCCGTCAGTAGAAAGATTATATATTTGAGTAAATTGAGAAGTTACATTTAATAAATCGAGCGTTGTATTTTGTTCAAATCTTATTGTTGAACCGGAAAGACTTGAAAATGCCCTTGTCTGATTTTCAACATTAACAGACAAAATAAATGGGCTTATCAGTATTAAAGTAATGAAAAAATAAATTATAATTATGTAAGAAAAAAATTTTTCTTCCCTCATTTTTTATAGAAAATAAGGAAAATTCAATTTAAAATGTTTATTGTAACTTTCTTATCAATGCTTCTTCATTAGGTACCACACCAACTTGCTCCATTAGAGAAAACAATACAATTAACTGCTGTCACATTCTTAGAATTCATATCCAAATCACCCCTAAAGATTACACTTCCATTAACATCCAATTTTTGACTTGGTGTTGTAGTTCCAATTCCAACATTGCCATTACCTTCTATACGCATTACTTCTGTTTGGTCTGTATCTATAGTAAAACGGAAACCATGGCCTGCTGCTTTATTATGCCCAGCGTTAAATTGAATATAATTGTCGTCTGGTGAGCGGATATAATTCACTCCGCTAACTCCTCCATTTGTGCTGTCAAAATAAATTCCCGGTGCTGTTAAACCTCCAATTCTGATATTACCGCCTTGAATATCTAATTTATAACCTGGGCTTGTTGTGCCAATACCGACGTTGCCGTTATCCTGGATCGTCATAAACTTTGTTGCACCTGAATCTGAATCCTTAGCAAAATGGAATTTCCAACCTGTACCGTCACCGAATGTAAGGTATCCAGCGTCCGGAGTCGAGCTACCCCAAAGCCGTATTCTCTGATTTGGGTCTGTCGTCTGCCTAATCCTCAACCCTTTATCGATTCCGGCACTAACAGAAACAATATCCAATGATGCTCCTGGGCTTGTTGTTCCAATCCCTACATTTCCATCAAATATTGCATTCCCTCCAGATACTTGCAATTTACCTGACGGGTTTGTTGTACCAATACCAACATTGCCTGTGTTTGTAATTCTAACTTTTTCAGCGTTATTTGTAGCAAATACAATGTTTGAATTCTCTCTATTCCAAATAAACTGCCCAACCGAGTCATCATAACCAAATCTCCCACCATCGCTTTCTGAACTTCCTGTATTTTGAGTAGTAAATTTTATACCAGTCCATGTATTTGTAGTATGTACATGAACTCCATATCCTTGCGGACTCGTCGTCCCCACCCCAACCCTTCCATTTGTTGCGTCGATGAAAAGTGTGTTTGTGTTAAATGATTGATTGAATGCTCCGAATGAGTTTGCTTTATTGATAAATGCAACATTCGAATAATTTCCTGTCCACAAAGGCTCTGAAATTGGTGCATAAAGTGTATCTGCATAGGTTTTATTAAATGTTGCATAGGTATCATTCCAATACCCAACATCATTTGTGAAATTACTCAAACTCGTATATCCCCTATTTCCCAAATCGTCTGTGAAATTTGAAAGATGTGTGTATGGAAAAAAAGTATCGTTGTAATATTTAAATCCCAAAATCTCCGATTTAGTGAAGTAGTTTAGTAAATCAGAAACCGCGTTATCAATCCAAGAATCTGCTTTATTTACAACTAAATCATGAAAATATTTAGTCAAATGGTATCTTTCATTAAAAGAACCGCCCTGCAAACCTGATAAATTATTGTGATAAACCTCTGTCGCATTTATAGTATAATTATAGTAGTTCCTAATTACAACATCATTTCTTATCTCATTATATCCAAATTTAGCTAATACAAAATTTGAAGATATAAAAAAAGAAAAAAAGAAAAAAAGAAGAAGGGAGGTCAATCTACGAGTAATAAAAACTCTTTTCCCTTCTTCTTTCGTCATTTTATACTAAATTTAAGCAAGTCCAGCATTCCTGAAGCTTGTAGATACAAGCGTTATTCCTATGCTAAGAATAGCTATTACGTAGAAAGTTGTTACTAATCCAAGCAAGGTTTGGTCTGTAGCTGAAAAGTTTGAGTTATTCTTAGCAGCTTGTACCTGATTAGCTACTACTGGAGATAGGTTAATTGATATTACTATTATGATAAATCCCCACAATAGATTTGCTAGCATTTCGTATTACCCCCTTCGGCACAATCAAATAAATCACCCATTTTTTATATTTGTTTATAAACTACTTTTAATAATATATATAATTTACCTTTTTAAATATTTTGGTTTGAATAAAACAAGAAATAATTAGGAATAAAATTTTTAAATATTACTAAATTATGATTTTTAATATGGATGGAGAAGAAACTATCATAAGAAGTAAATTTAGTTCTGGTCTTAATATCGTAATTAGATTAGATAATCTATGGAGGAGATGTCATGAATTCAAGAGAAATGGGCAATATGCCAAGTGGAATGAAGAATTAGATACAATATGGCTTGAATTGGCGAGAGATTTATTTGAAAGAAGAGATATAACTTCTGAGAGTGAGGAATTTAAAAAAGCTGAAAAAATATTTAATGGATTTGAAGAAGAACTTTCAAAATTTCTTCCATTTACAGATGGTGGACTCGGATTTAAAAAACCAGATAAAGACTTGATAAGAAGGAGAAATGCACAATATAAAATACTCATGAAAAAACAACTTTTCCTTGCTAGATTGGAGAATTATCTTGGAAAAGGGACAACTGAAAAAGAAAGTGAAGACGATTGGGAATAATAAAATATGGCTACCGTTGAGGTCTCTGGAGTATCATATCATATTAATGATAAATTAATCAAAAAATGGGAAAACTTAAAAGATGGAAAACTAAGAAAAATTGATGAAGATAGAGCATATGTTGTTGATGGTAGGGAAAGATGTGGCAAATCTCTTTTTACAATACAACAATCTGCTTTTATAGATCCAGAGATTATTGAAGACCAAGAAAGAGGAAAAATACTCAAGAGAATTCCAATCCCACCAGAAGTTAAATCATGGGAAGAGGATTCTGAATGGAGAAGGGAAGCAATAAGGAGATACAAAAATGGAACGCTTTTACCACAAATAACTTTTAACTCTATGGAAACTATAAAAGCAATAAGATTTTATAAGAGTTCTGATAAAAAGACAAAAGTTATAATTTTTGATGAGGCTTTTAGAGGAATGTCAAATAAGAGGTCATTGTCTAAGGAGAATAAATATGTTACTCAAGCACTTATGGAAATGGGACAAAGCAATCTTATTTTTTGGATTGTATCACCAAGCTTTTTTTTACTTGAGTTATATCCAGCAGTTCTAAGAACAAACGCTTTATTTCATGTTGTGAAAGACAAAAAAACGAAAAAAAGGGTTGTGAGAATTTTTAATTATAGAAAAAAGGCGATGCTCTACCAAATAGGTTTAAGAAGGGGCTGGGGATACTCAATCGCAACAACAGAGAGGGTTAATTTTTATAATGTTTACCCTGGTGGGCGTGATTTTGAATGGAGATATAGACTAAAAAAGCAATTATCCTTTATGGAAAGCGATTTTATTAAAGAAAAAGATGATTCAAAGTTTAGAATTCAAAGAGATTTGATTATAAGAAGCTTGTATGAAGAGCTAAAATCAGCAGAAGAAGTATCAAAAAGATTAAAAAAAGCTGGTGTTTCGATGTCGGCAGCACAAGTTAGATACATAGTTAAAAGAAAAGGTGCATTTTATGAAGGGCTAACACCAGAATTAGAGGAATATGAGGCAAGAGAAGATGGTGATTATATGGATTTAATGGGTGAAATAGAGGAATCTACATAATTCAAGGCACCTTCCACCTGTTTTTCTGCTGTGGAGACCAGGAAACCCATATAAAAGGGTGTTGAGAGTGGCTATTTTTTGTCTAAAATCCACAAAAACCACAAATTAATAGGTTATAAAACTCAATATATTAATATCTTTTAGTAAAAAACGGGGTAGTCTATGGCTATTTTATCATTACAAGGCAAGTTTCCATAATTTTTGGCTCTAAAGCAGATTTCAAGGCAGATTAAGGCATCTTGGGGTGCGTTTTTTAATGCCTATTTTTTAGTTATTTTTTGGCTGGTTTGGTTTATCTTTTAGAACAAAAGATAAATAAAGAATAAGAAAAATAAAGAGTGGACTATCTTTTTTTGTTTATCTTTAACTAAAGATTTATTAAAAATTTTTTTTAGAATAATCAAAAAATCACTTAACCGAAAGATTTATAAATGTTATATATTTATAAAATATATATACTAAATCACAATAAAATTTATAAAGGGGAATATTTTATAAAAATTATAAATTTTATAAAAATAACCTAAAATAATAAAATGGAAACACTAGGTAGACATAAAATAAACGAAATAAGGGAAAATAAAGAGAAGGTAAGTTTTTTTAATTTATCAAAGTATTATAAACTAAGTGAGGATTTTATAAGAGAGTTTGAGGATTATGTTAATTGGGAAAATATAAGCATATATCAAAAACTAAGCGAAGATTTTATAAGAGAGTTTAAAAATAAAGTTAGTTGGTGGCATATAAGTAAATATCAGAAACTAAGCGAAGATTTTATAAGAGAGTTTAAAAATAAGGTTAATTGGGAAAATATAAGCATATATCAAGAACTAAGCGAAGATTTTATAAGAGAGTTTAAAAATAAGGTTAATTGGTATTGGATAAGTAGATGTCAAAAACTAAGCGAAGATTTTATAAGGGAGTTTAAGGATTATGTTGATTGGAAAAAGATAAGCATATATCAAAAACTAAGCGAAGATTTTATAAGAGAGTTTAAAGATTATGTTGAGTGGGGGAGCATAAGTGCATATCAAAGACTAAGCAGGAAGTTTATAAGAGAGTTTAAAGATAAAATAATAAGATAAAGAGGAGTAGGGGTTTTTTATTTAATCTCTTCTAATTCTGTTATAGAAACATTTAAAAGTTTTAGATGCCTTAATCTTATTTATTAAGGTAATATAAACTAAGTAAAGGATTTATAAGAGAGTTTAAAGAAAGGATTTATAAGAGAGTTTAAAGATAAAATAATAAGATAAATCAAAATTTTAAATATAAGAAGCATAGAATAAGAAGGTTTAAGGGGGTTA
>JAWAEI010000009.1:0-8706 GCA_038891475.1 Candidatus Pacearchaeota archaeon
TAAAAGAGGTATAAACATTTACAATTGCCTCTATATTTTTTCTTTTTATTTTTTTGTGTTCGTCTTCAGATTCGAGACTTTCTCCTTTATTGTTTATCATTTCGCTCCCTTAACCATTTTCTATCTCCTTTTTCTTTAAAGAGATTTTGTTTTCTAAATCAACAGGAACTATATAGGATGGGCTATCAACAACCCTTTCATCAACCAATACCTTTTTATGTGTAATTAATTGTCGCGCATTTTTTGGGGTTCTAGCAATTTTCTTTCTTACCAAAATTGTTTGAAGCCTCCTATTTAAATAATCCCTCTTATCTAAAGAGAGTACGTCCCCAATAGAGTTTACATTTAATCCAATTTTTTTTAATTTTTCAAAAAAAGCTTTTTGTTCCTCTAACGGCGCTTGGATTAATTTTTTAGCTTTTTCTCTTATCAATTTGATTTTAGCTTCCGCCTTCCATATCTCTCTTTTATTTTTTAAACCGAACTCTTTCATAATTTTTGCTTCATCTTCTATTTTCTTTTTATCGAACGGTTTTCCTGGCTTTGAATATCTCTTATGTTTTCTTTTCATTTTTCTGATTTTATTTCAACTTTCTTTTTCTTCTTAATCCCGACCCCCTTAATTTTATTCTTTCTAAAATGACTTTTTGTTCTTTGGCCACGTACAGGCAATCCTGCGGCATGCCGTATTCCTTTATAACTCTTTATTTTCTTTAGTTTTTTAATATCAAAATCTTTTTGAAGTTCAAGAGTAGATCCGATTAAGTGAATATCTTTCCCTGTCTCTAAATCAAACCGCCTATTATAGAGAAAATGTGGGAGTTTTAGATCTTGAATAAATTCAGATATCTTTTTTATTTCTTCATTACTTAAAGAACCTATTTTTTTGTTTTTGTTTATTCCAAGTTTCTTACAAATAGCGTTAGAAATGGCCCACGAAACCCCCTTTATTTTAGTAAGTCCAGCATAAACACTCATTCTTCCTTCTATATCTTCAGATAGGATCCTTACTATTTTATCCCGATATTCTTCATTGTTAGCAGGAGTAGTTTCAACATTCATTTTACAAATAAAAGATGTCTTTCATTTTCTGTTAATTCCTGAAAAATTCTTTTCTCAACCGCTTTCTTTGGGTCAGGAAGATTTGGTATCCTTTTTTTCATATCTTCAAAACTTTCAAACGGTTTTTCAGCTCTTTTTTTTAATATTTCCCTCATATATTTTTTTCCAAAACCAGGTATAAGTTCTATTTTATGGATTCTTTTGTTTATCGCTTCACATGTATTAAAAAAATCGACAAATTCTTCCTCTCTTTCTGCTACAATCCTTGTTAAAAAATCTTTAAGAACGCTTTTCGCTTGTTCTGTTATTTTCTCTTTCCTAAGTTTCCCAAGGATATAATAGATCTTATCTCTTTTTCCATCTCCTATATAAACCCTTTCACCTATCTCGAGTGAGACCCCCTTTCTAGGGATTAGTTCTAAGAGGGAAAAAAGATTTTCTCCGATTGCTTGAGCTATAGGCATCATTTTCTTTTCTAAAGGATAACCATTCGGAAGATAATCTAGGATTATAGCATATTCTTCTTTTGCCATTCTCATTACTTCTACCTTCTTCAAAAGCTGTTGTCCATTTTAATTTTTTACTTGATTTCTTTAATACTCTGAAGTATTTTTTTAGATTCATCTTCGTCAAGAGATGTATCACTAAAGATTTTATTTAAACTTTCTATATCCTCTGGAATGAGGTCTATTATTTTGACTATATGTTCCGGTTTTATTTTTACAGAATCTATTTCTAATATCTTTTCTTTCAAAAGTCTCGCTTTCTCTTGATCTATTTTTACGAATCTTTTTATAAATTTCTCTATTTCGGCGTGTTCTTCTTTTATATAATCCATTACTTCCACCATACTTAGAGGTATCAATTTGAGTATCATTTTAGTTCTCTACCTTTTTTAAGTGTATTGGATCTATTATAAATTTTTTTTCTTTACCCATATCTTTTAATTTTATAATAAAGGCCCTTCCTCTTATTCCCTCAACAACACCGGTTCTTCCTTGCATTCTTTTTGGAAAGTTAATGGGCTTAGCTAAATTTACTTTTATAATAACTCTATCTCCTTTGTTTATTTTTTGAAAATATCTGCTGAGAGATATTTTTCCTCTCTCTCTTATTCTTCTTCCTCTTACCATGATAACTATCTCAACGAATATATATTTAAAAACATTCCTTTTATCAAAAAGAAAAAACTCTAGGATTTCTTTTTTTTGTCTTCACAATTTTTTTCGGCGGATACAAATAGAGAATCCCCCCTCTCTCTTGCCTCTTCCATGTTTTTTAAAATAGTTTTAAACATCCTCTCACCCCAAACGCCTACTCCACATTTAACACAAAAATCGATTACGCTTTCATCTGGTATTTCTGTTTTGCAGTATATACATTTCTTAGTCATTAAATCAATATTTGATTTGTCTTTTTAAATCTTTATAAAAAGAATTGGGTTTAGAAATCTTTAAAAACGAGATTTAAATATTATTCTTATGATAATACCTATAAGGTGTTTTAGTTGTGGAAAACCTCTCGCTCACTTATGGGAAGAATATAAAAAAAGAATCTCTCAAGGAGAAAAACCACAAAAAGTTTTTGAAGAGCTTAATATTGAAAGATATTGTTGTAAGGCTATGTTTTTGGGGCAAGAGGATTATATAGATCTAATTGCTAAATTTAAGAAATCTTAAATCTTGTGATATAATTACAATAACCACAGATAATTATTTTTGTCTTATTTTTTATTCTTATTTTAGAGCCTGTTTTAATATATGGCATAAAACATTTTTTACAGAAATATCTTTTATTTTTTCTTAATTTAATCTGATATTTCTCAGCTAATCTTTTTATTTTTCTAATTTCTTCAGGCCTCTTTTCTCCAATTTTTTCAAAGAAAGATATAATCTTCCTCTCAGCTTCTTCTTTAGTTATTTTTTCAGTCATGAAACTTTTTTTAAAAACACCCTGCTTAATTACCTAAGATTTAAAAAAGAGACGGCACTGATGCTTCGCATTCTCTCGAATACTAACACAATCAGCGCGGTTTGCTTAACTTCTGGGTTCGGAATGAGACCAGGTGTGCCCAAACCACTATGGCCGTCTCAAGAGAGAGTTCTCAAATTTATTTTATAAATCTTTCTATAACTTCTATTATCCATTTATCATCTGACCCCCTCTACTTAGAGCCGGTTTCATATACTCTCTTGATAAATTTTTTCAGATAGTTTTTGATTAACTGACACTCTCCACTTTTCCAAGGAAAATGTCCTTACTCTTTAATTTACTTAATAATTTTTGTATTATCTCTTTTTTATACTCATTTGATTTATTAAAATAGACTAGGTATCTTACTTTTATTACAACCCCTTTATCATAAGCATCTAATCTAGTTACTATTCTCTTATAACCCTCGAAAACCCCCTCAAATTCTCTCCTTACCTCATTAAGAATGTTTTTATCGTAATATCTTTGAACCTCTCTTTCTACAATATTAAGCGCCTTTTTTAAATTGCTTTTATAAGTTAGGTAAATAGCAATTTCATCCCATATGAAAGGGGTCCCTTTAGTATAATTGACCACTATTTTACTAAATATAAATTCGTTTGGTATAAAAAAAGCTTTCCCAGTAGGGTCCCCATCTTTATTCAATTCACTTAAACTAGTGTACATAAACTTAATATCATAAACTTCCCCCTTTTTTTCATCTATGGAAATTATGTCTCCAATAGAATACTGTTTTCCAAAAACAATAGTTATCCAACCAACAAAGTTTAATATTGGTTTTTGGAGAGCGAGGGTTAATCCAAACCCGACAAGGCCAAGAGAGGTTAATAAAGAAGACCCGCCCTTTACAAATATAGAGAAGGTAACAATAATAATTATTATCCAGAAAAGATATTCATATACTACTAAGATTAATTTTATGTTTTCTTTTGTTTTTCCGAGATTCAACAAAGATTTCTTAATAATTTTTTTTGTTATTGTTATAAAAAGAGAGGTAGATACGAAGATTATAGTTATAAGAAGAAAGTTTTTTAATAAATTTTCAACTTTTGAGTCTGCTCCATTTTTTAAAAAATTATCTCTTTCGTATATCTCATTTATTTTTATGAAAAGATAAATAGTTATAATAAAGAAAAGGGCAAAAAGAATAAGAATTATTTTTAAGGCCGGTTTTTTATTACCCCCTTTTTTTAATAAAACCCCGCCCTTTAGATTTTCATTTTCTTTTTTCATATTAAACGAGCAACCCCCCGATTTATAAATCTTATTAAAAGGTATTAGTGTTTATTGATTAGTTAAAAGTGGCCTGACAATATAGCCATAAGTAACATTTTTATTTATTAAGAGTCTAAAAAATGAAAGGCGTTGAAGAACGACTTTATTAAGCGGAGATGCCGGAGTGGTCAAACGGGACGCGCTCAAGACGCGTTAGCTTAGTGCTTGCCTAGGTTCGAATCCTAGTCTCCGCATTTTAGAATAAACATTTCCATATTAATCAAATTGCCCGAGTAGCTCAGTTGGATAGAGCGACGCACTCCTATTATCTTTATAAAGAGAGAAATGCGTAGGTCACAGGTTCAAATCCTGTCTCGGGCATGTACGTTAGTAAGATTTAAAATATATTCTTTCAATAGAATTATATCTAGCGTGGGTGGTCTAACGGTTATGACATTTGCCTTCCAAACAAGTTTGTTGAAGAAAGCAAATTGTCCGGGTTCGACTCCCGGCCCGCGCATAGGAGCTAAATAAAAATGGATGAAAATAATCTTGACAGAAAAAATACAATAAAAATAAAGTTATCTAGATTTCATGATAAATATTACAAACATCTTTTAATTCTCCCCCTTATAATTTTTCTTTTATGTTTTTTTTATCTATTTTATTTTTACACGAATACAAAAGATTTCATTTATAAAGATCTTTCTTTAACAGGTGGAACGACTGTAACTTTTTTTTATAAAGGAGATCTAAATAATCTTAAGACAAAGCTAGGCGAGGGGCTTGAGGGGCTTAATGTGAGGGAAATTTCCGATTTTATGACAGGGGAAAGAAAAGCGATTATCATTGAAACAAAATCAAACCCGGAAATAACTAAAAAAGTCTTAGAAAAAGAACTTGGATTTCAACTAAATGAAGAGAATAGTAGTATAGAATTTACAGAACCTTCACTAGGTGTTGGTTTTTTTAATCAGCTTATTATTTCTTTATTAATCGCCTTCTCTTTTATGGGTTGGGTGATTTTTCTTATCTTTGGCAATAACACAAAAATAAAAATTTTTGTTGGAGTAATTATTATTACAACCGCTATTATAAATCTTAGTTTTTTGAGTCAATTTAATAAAAATTTATCCATTTTTTTGAGTGCCGCAATCTTACTTCTTAGTATGTTTATTTATATTTTTTACAGTATTCCCTCAATAGCCATAATTTTGTCTGCTTTTGCTGATATTTTTATGACAGTCTCTTTGCTAAATTTTTTAGGTATAGAAATGTCTACAGCAGGGATAGTCGCTCTTCTCATGTTAATAGGATACTCTGTGGATACCGACATATTACTAACAAATAGAGTTCTAAAGAATAAAGAAGAATCTCTGAACAGAAAAATATTCTCTTCATTTAATACAGGAATTACAATGACTTTAACAGCAATCTTTTCTATAGGGGCTTCTCTTCTTGTAGTAAGATCCTACTCACCCGTCTTGACTAAGATATTTACGGTTCTTTTAATAGGACTATGTTTTGATATTATAAATACTTGGGTAACTAATGTTTCACTATTAAAATGGTATATTTTAAAAAAAGGATAAGATGAAATTTAGCTTAAGAATCTGGATTTTAATATTCTTCCTTATCTTTTCAGTAATAAGTATTTTTGGAATCCCCCCTCTTTTTTTACAAAAAGGGGTTTTAGTAAAAGCTGTAGAAAGAAACTCTTCTTCTTTTGAGGCCGGTTTTAGAGAAGGGCAAATAATTACACATATAAATGGAGAAAAAGTAAAAAACTTAGAAGCTCTAAACAACTACTTAAACAATATCAGGAGTTCTAATGAATCAAAGCCAATAGTTTTTACTACAAAGGATTCAGAGATAGTTTATTTTTCTGATCGCCCTCTTTTAATTGCTTTCGGCGATTTACCTTCGACTAAGATTAAATTTGGTTTAGATGTTATAGGTGGGGCTAGGGCGTTGGTTAAGGTAGAAAATAAAACGCTTTCCTCTGAAGAAGCGCAAGATCTTGTTTCAGTAACCGAAACAAGATTTAATGAGTTTGGTCTAAAAGAGATTAACGTTAAAAAAGTTTCTGATTTGGATGGAAATTATTTTATGTTAATTGAAATAGCTGGTGCGACCCCCAAGGATCTTGAAGATTTAATATCTCAACAAGGGAAATTTGAAGCAAAAATAGGAAACAAGACTATTTTTGAAGGGGGGATGAACAAAGACATAGCGTCTGTTTGTAGAAGAGATGCTTCTTGTGCATTTATAGAATCGTGTCGAAGGAGAGAAACCGGTTTTGTTTGTAGTTTTAAATTTGGAGTAACTCTGAGTGGAGAAGCAGCTAAGAAGCATGCCGAGGCTACTAAAAACCTCGGCGTTAATATAACCCCCCAAGGAAGATATCTTTCTCTTCCTTTAGATTTATATCTTGATGATGTTTTAGTAGATAGTCTTTTAATTAGCGAGAGTTTAAGAGGTTTACCAGAGACCCAAATACAAATCTCTGGCTCAGCCACAGGCGAGACAAGAGAATTAGCAATTAAGGCAGCAGAAAAAGAGATGAATAAATTACAAACAATTTTAATAACAGGCAGCTTGCCCTTTAAACCAAAAATAGTTAAGTTAGATAATATTTCTCCTACTTTAGGGAAAGATTTTTTAAGGATAATATTAATGGCTGGATTAATTTCTCTCTCTGTAGTGGCTTTACTAATCTTTTTGAGGTATAAAAAAATAAAAATAGTCCTTGCGATGCTTCTAACAAGCTTTTCAGAAATCTTAATAATTCTCGGGATAGCCGCCTTTATAAATTGGAATTTAGATTTACCAAGTATAGCGGGAATTCTTATTGTTATAGGAACAGGTATAGATCAACAAATAATTATTATGGATGAAGCTAGAAGTAAAACTACAATGACTTTGATCCAAAAAATAAAAAGAGCTTTTGGAATTATTTTAGGAGCCTATCTCACTTCTGTTGTTGCTATGTTTCCTTTACTCTGGGCCGGGGCAGGTCTTCTCAAAGGTTTTGCGTTTACGACAATTATTGGGATTAGTATTGGTATTCTAATAACTAGACCAGCATTTACCCATATTTTAAAAATAATAGAAAAAGACCATATTTCTAAGTAATTTTCTTTAATTTCCTTTCCGCCTAAATTTATTTAAGATTACTAATAAAGACAATAAAGATATCAATATAAAAATTAATTGAATAAGATAAATTTTTTCTATAAATCTATTTGTATGCCCTTTTATAAAAAAACCGGTCGTAGGTAAAAACAGAATATCTTTTTTTATTTCATCAAACCCCCTCTCATTTTCTAAATGAACCTCTACCCTAATTACAAGCCCATAATTTGTTTTATTAATATTATAAAATAAGGCCCCACTATAATTTCCGCTTTCCAAACCCATAACACAAATTTGGTATTTCCCGGGAGTGGTTTTTTCAGGAAAAGTTATATTCATTCTTACTTCATCAGAGGAAAGATTATAATCCATTATTTCATCGCTTCCCCCCTCCTTCTTCCATTTTATTTTTCCCACGAAAAGAATATCCTCCTCACCTATAAGAGAAAATTTTTTACAGGTCTCCCTTCCAACAATCCCACGAATCTCGATTTTACTAGGAGAGACGCCAAAAGATATGGAAGACACATTTATTGAATAAATGAGGAATAAGGCCAGGATAAGAGATAATAATTTTATATTATGCAACGAGTTTACCATACCTTCCTAATTCTTAAAGGGGGATTATCCAGATTATTAGCTCTGTCGATAAGTTTGCAGATTCTAGTATTTCCTCTTGGTAATTCCTTAAATCTAATCTTATACAGAAATTATATCTTTCCCCATTTCCCCTACCATACTCTTCAGCCCTACTTATTATAGAAGAATTCCACCCAAGCCCATACCAATTAGAACAACTAGCACTAGAGAATTTTAAATTTTGAAAGATTTGCGGTGCCCCCTCTCTTAATGTTGGTTTTATCCTTATATCTAAATCCCCTCTATTAATTACACTTACATTACTAAAATTTGTAACATATCCTTTAGTGATTTCACCAAAATTGATTGATGTAGGGCTTATTTCAACCAGCGCAATAGGTTCCTTTATAAATACAGAAAGATTAAGTGTAGAATTATAATACTCATCGGAAGAGACTAAGTTTAACATCGGTAACAGCAATAAAGAGGTGATGATTATAAAAAAGATAAGAAATAGACACAAAAAAATTAATTTTTTAACCATTTTTAAAAGAAACCTCTTATTTTTTTAAATTTTTCTGTAAAATAAATTTTTCAAAAGGATTAATTAGATATCTTTTCATCATCTTTAAAAACAAAAAGAAATTTTAATAAATTATGAATAACTTAGAAAGAGAAGGGTTTTCTCAAATAATGATTAAAAGCTCATTTTATTCCTTTATT
>JAWAEI010000009.1:8716-14861 GCA_038891475.1 Candidatus Pacearchaeota archaeon
AATTGGTGGCTTGGTTTTCACGATTCTTATAGCAAGATTGCTTTTGCCAGAATTATTTGGTGTTTATACCCTTGTCTCTTCAATAGCAGCTATTGCGATTGTTTTTTCTGATTTTGGTTTAAATCTAGCATGTTTGAAATATTTATCAAATTCTCTTAAAAAAAAAGATGAGGCAAACTCGAGATCTTATTTTAGGTTCTTTTTTAAATTAAAAATTTTTTCAACCTTTGTAATAATTTTACTTATCCTTATTTTATCTAAAATAATTTCGCTGAACTTTTTTAATAAGCCTCTTGTTTTTTTACCCTTAATCTTTTCATCTTTTTATATTCTGACAGACTCTTTAAGGGCATATATAAGAATTCCCTTTGTTGCAAGGAAGCAATTAGAGATTTTTCCACCTTTAGAACTCATCCACCAATTCTTGAAAATATCCCTTTCCCTATTAGCTCTCTTAATCCTTTCCGATAGTTTAAAAGTTTCAGGTATATTTATCTCAATGTCGATAGCAGGATTTTTGTTCTTGTTTTTAGAATCTTTTTTTTTAATTAAAAAGGATAAAAAAATCTTATTTGGAAAAGTTAATAAAATAAATATAATGGGATCTTTAAAATATACTTTTTTTATTGGTTTAACTGGATTAACGCTTATCTTTTTTGGTTCTGTAGATACCTTAATGCTCGGTCGGTTTGTTAAAGAAGAATATATTGGTTTTTATAGGGCAGCCCTCGGTCTTATAATTTCAATAACTTCTTTAATTAATTTCTCAGGACTTTTCCTTCCAGTGTTTACCCAACTAAACAAACAGAGATTAAGAAACGGCTTTGAATTAATTTCTAAATACCTCTTATTAATTAGTCTTCCTATATCAACAATCTCTATTTTATTATCGAAGTACATAATTCTTATAATTTACGGAGTGGAATACCTTAACGCTACCCCTCTATTGTTAGTACTCTCTTTTTTGATAGTCCTCTCTCCTCTAATAGGGGTTTATATAGATTTATTTCAAGCGAAAGAAAAGATAACTATATTAGCAAAATTTGTTTTTATCTCTCTTATAATAAATATCTTCTTTAATTATCTCCTAATTAAACATTTTTTAACTTTTAGCCAACAGTATGCAACGATGGGGGCGGGTATTGCAACACTAATGAGCCAATTCTTTCTCCTAGGGGTTTTATATAAAAGAGCTAAAAAACGATTAGAAATCAGTATAAGGAAGGTTTCTATTTTAAAACCCCTTTTTTCTACAGGAATAATGGCTTTATTTTTGATTTTTTTTAAAAGTTATGTTAAAATAAACCTCTTTTCAGGAATTTTAATGATTTTATTAGGAGGAGTAATTTATATCTCACTTATGTTCTTAACTAAAGGGCTGACAAGAGAGGATATTTTTCGAATCAAATTAGTTTTTCAGAAAAAATACGTTGAGAAATAAATTAGAATACCTGTCCCCCCAGATCCTTAATAAGATTCTCTATTTTTTTAAGATACTCTATCCATTCTATGTTTGTATAGATGCTATTGTTTAAATCAGAACCATATTCCCCTCTTTTTATATTTAACGCAATTTTTTCTGCAGCACTCTCTATTTTATTTTTATATCTAAACCCAAGCCTGTCTTCTAATTTTTTTCCAGAAATTTTATAACTCCGATCAATTCCAAATTCGCTATAATCTATTTCAACCCCCACATTAACAATGTCTTTGAGCGCCCATTTTACTCTGTGTGCTATATCCCACACCTGATAATTCCCTTCAACTATATTAAATATCTCTCCCCTCATTTCCTCAGGATTGGGGTATTTAATGAATTCAATGTACGCTCTTGCCGTATCAAATACATCGGCAAGGGGCCTCCATTGTGTTCCACCACAAAAGACCCTTAATTTACCCTTTGTAAAGGCGTCTCTAACAAAAGTGTTCACGACGAGATCAAATCTCATTCTCGGACTATGTCCATAAAGAGTACCTTGTCTTAATATCACCGGGCAAAATTTAGGATGTTCTTTCATGATTTCTAATAATACTCTCTCCCCTTCATATTTTGAGATAGAATAAGGTAATTTTGGATCTACAGAAGATTCTTCTGTTTGTATTTCTTCCCCTCCAGCTTTTATACCCTTATCATATATTGATGCGCTTGAAGAATATAAGAAGATTTTTATATTCTCTTTTTGAGCGGCAGCTTCAGCAAGAATCTTTGTTCCACCAACATTTATTTGTCTGTTTGCTTCTTTATCATAATACGCCATCGGATCATTAGAAAAAGCCGCAAGATGAATTATATAAGAGACATCATCTAAAATCTCTTTGTTAAAGTTTCTAATATCCCCTTGAATAATCTCGATACGGTCCTTTACTCTTTCGAGGGATTGTTTACCAAATAGAAATTTATCATAGACCTTTACACTATACCCCTCCTGAATCAAACACGTTACTAATACCGAACCCAAATATCCTGCTCCACCCGTAACCAATACTTTTGACATTTTATCTTTTTTAATATTTTAGCACCTCCGATTCAGGTCTTTTTAACCACTCTTCTAAGGTTTGTGCGTTTCTATCTTTCTCAGATAATATTGGTCGTTCTATTCCATAAATAGTTGGCCATTCTATTCCAATATTAGGGTCGTTCCATAATATTGCTGACTCGCCCTTTGGATTATAGATTGCCGTACACTTGTATTGTACTTCTACATAATTGGAAATAGCATAAAACCCTCTTGCAAAACCCGCAGGAGCATAAACTTGGATTCTATTCTCTTCCGATGCGATAATCCCATGATATTTTCCTAAGTAAGGAGAGTTCTTTCTTATATCTACACAAACTAGGTAAGCTTCACCTTTTGTAACCCTCATTAATTTTCCCATCGGAGGGTCCCACTGAAAGTGAAGACCCCTTAAAACCCCCTTTATAGATCCGGAGTGATTATCTTGAACAAATTCTTCTAAAATCCCAATCTCTTTAAACTTATCTTTTCTATAGGTTTCACTAAAAAACCCTCTAGAATCTAAAAAAACAGGTGTTTTTAACACAACAACCCCGTCTAATGCTTTTTCTAAGATACTAAATTCCATTTGTTCTGTTCTTGATATATTCTTTAAGAGAATCCTGCCAAGGCCTCAATTTAATTTTAAGATCTTCGATTTTTTTAGTAGATAATGTTGTATTTAAAGGTCTTTTTGCTTTATATTTGAATAAAACAGAAGCTTCTTCTGTAGTTATTGGAATACAATCTACATTCATATTCATATCTTTAAAGATTTGTTTTGCAAAGTCATACCATGAAGAAGAACCCTCATTAGTTAAATTGTAAATGCCATAAGCCCCAATTTTAATTAAATCCCCAATAGCTTCCGCTAAGTCCTTAGTGAAAGACGGTTTTGTTATTTGGTCCTTAACAACCTTTACTAGGCCCCTTTCTTTTCCTAATTTAATCATAGTTTCTACAAAATTTTGTCCCTTTACACTACTCCCCCCTCTTCCTTGGAGTGCCTGTACTCTTAAAATTAAATAATCTTTCTCTTCTAAATTGTTTTTTAAAACTCTTTCCCCCAACAACTTTGACTCTCCGTAAATATTTATTGGGTTAGGCAAATCATCTTCAGAGTACCAACCCCGCTCTCCATCAAAAATATAATCAGTACTTATATTAATTATTCTTATCCCGCTTGATGATGATATTGCCTTAACTAAATTTTCAACCCCCAAACAATTTACTTCAAAAGCTTTTTTAGGTTGTTCTTCACATAGATCAACTTTATGAAAGGCAGCCGTATTAATAATAATATTTGGTTTATAATTATTAACAAAAGAAAATACCTCCATTTTATTAGATATGTCTAACATTATTCCTTCTTGTGATGTATGATAAACAGGAATAACATTAAAATTTTTTTGTTTTAAACTAATAACAAGATCCCTTCCTAATTGCCCATTCGCACCAATAATTGCAATAAGAGGGGTTCTTTTTTTCATTATAGATAAAGAAAATAATTATTTTTTAAATATATTTACATTAAAAAATATACTTTAAATTAAAGGTTTTTCTTTTAGAGATTTTAACCCGCTTTTATATGATTCCAATAATAACGGAAGGTTCTTTCTCTGTTTTATTAAGTCCACAACCAACCTTGGAATAAAGTAAATCCACCCATATCTCCCTACAAAAAATCTAATTCGATTTTTATAAAATGTTCTTATAAAATACTCGTTTCCCTCTCTCTTAAGATATCCACTAACTTTGTGCAAAATAATAGATTTTGGAGAAAAGAATATTTTAAAACCAGCTTTTTTAGCTCTAAAAATGAAATCTGTTTCTTCATAGTAAGCCGGGTAAAATCCTTCGTCAATAAGACCAATTTTCTCAATAACTTCCCTTTTTATTAACATCGAAGCCCCCATAACCCAATTTACTTCTTTTATTTCGTTTCCGTAATAGTATTTTACTCCAAAAGGACCAATGTAACCAGCGCATCGGACGAGGGCCCCCTCAAAATTTTTTTGTTTGCATCCAACAATTCCTATATCGTTTTTTGATTCGGCAACTTTTATGCAATTTTCTAACCACCCCTTTGTTACAAGAGTATCATTGTTTAATAAAAAATAGTATTTAGGGTTGTATCTTTCTTTAGAGTACTTAATCCCCAAATTATTAGCTTTTGAAAATTTAAAGTTTTGGTTATTTCTTAATATATCCACTTCTTTAATTTTCCAAAAATCTTTTACAAGTTTCTTATAACTATTGTCTCTAGAATGGTCGTCTATTAAAATTATTTTATAATTATATTCTTTTGGAGTATTATCTAATATAGAGTATAAACAATTTTTTGTTAAAAAGTATTCATTGTATGTTAAAATAATTACACATACTACAACATTCTTTTTATTATGGCTAATCAATACTTCATAATCATTTTTTTTGATCATTTTTTAAGTATTTTCAATGTAATACATAATTCTTCAGCCGGAATAATTCTAGATAAAAATCTTTCATAAAATCTGGGGAATTTATTAATTAGTATATCAATAATTTTAACTGGCTTAGTAACAGAAAAATTTAACTTACTTTCAATTATTTCGAATCTCGCTTTAGAGTAATATCTTAGTCCAGAACTATCCGTAAAGTATTCAAAAGTTCTTAGTGTAAAAAATCTTTTATGTGTTGGATCTTGAAAAGCTCCAGGATAGGCAAAATAAGGTACTTTTACCTTTAATAGTGAGTTCGGTTTACCAACCCTATGAATTTCCTCCATTGTTTTTATTAGGTCAGAGAGATGTTCTAAAATATGGTTAGCAATTATTAAATCAAACTCATCATCTTTAAAAGGCCAAGGAAATTTTTCTAAATCATGCACTACATCAACCCCAGCAAGTTTTACTATATCTAATCCGATAATTTTATCCTTTTGATTATTACTTTTATATTTGTTATTTCCACAACCTATATCTAAAATTTTCATTTTAATCTTTTATTTTAAAACAAATATCTTTTTATCC
The DNA here is from genome assembly GCA_038891475.1 of Candidatus Pacearchaeota archaeon. Lineage (GTDB taxonomy): Archaea > Nanobdellota > Nanobdellia > Pacearchaeales > GW2011-AR1 > ASMP01. The sequence continues at coordinate 14,223 of JAWAEI010000009.1, forward strand.
CTGTGTTTTCTTTTGTATAAGTACCCAGGAAGACATGGTAAATTATCTAAGTACGCTTTTAACAACAAAAAAAACCTTTCTAAAAAGTTCCAATTAAACAAAAGTTTTCTTCCCCTTTTACTTATAAAAATAGAAGCCCAGTGAACAAATTGCCAATAAAAAATCTCTTTTAATTTATAATTTAGAAGTTCTACTTTTATGGATTGTTTTTTCATAATATACCAGTCCTTAGTAATTTTCTTGGCATCAACTGTTTGTGCTCTAATATGAATGATAGTTACCCTCGGGTCATAAATTACTTTAAATCCGTTCTTCCAGACCCTTTCACAATAATCTATCTCTTCTCCATAATACGGAAAGAATCTGTCAAAAAGACCTATTTTATCTATTAAAGATCTTTTTACCAAAAAAGCAGCACCGACATTGTGCCTTATTTCTTGAAGCTTATTAGCTTCTTTTTTTTCATCTTCATTTAATTCTACTCTAACCCCCCTATCTAAATAATAAGATACCCCCCCGATAGAAAAATGTTGTAAACTTCCATCAGGATAAATTAAATTACACCCCACTATTCCAATTCTTTCATCAGACTCAGCAGTTTCAACAAGCTTTGTTAACCAGTCTTTTTGAATTATTTTA
>JAWAEI010000010.1:0-13576 GCA_038891475.1 Candidatus Pacearchaeota archaeon
AACTATATAAATTTAGCAAGTAATAAATACAGAGGAATTGAACAAAGTGCAATTAGTAATGGGGGGATGGTGGGGGGTTGTTAAAAATGGAAATTGAAAAAATAATAATTTTAGCTACTTTAATTATCTTACTGGTAGTATCAGCCTTTCAGGCATTAGAGATAAGTTCTCTTCAAAACAAAGTATCTAGCGGAACCTCTAGCTCAAATGAAAATCCAAATAATAATTATAAAACTATCTCACCATCTTATACAGGTGGAGCTCGGCCTTCAACACCTTCTATGGTTGGGGGGTGTTGAAGGTAAGAAAAAAATAAAAACACTCTAACAAAAAGTTATGCTAAATCGATCAAATTAAAATGGCTTTAATTTTCGAGAAAAAGGTTAAGGACCCTGTTTGTGGTATGTTAAAGAAAAAAGGAGAGGGAATAGAGAAAAATGGGCGTTGGTTCTGTTCCACACATTGCCTTACAGAATACGAGAAAAAATTAAAACAAATGGATAAACAAAAACAGAGGAGTTGTTGTTAAAATGATAAATAAATTCCCTTTAATTTGCACCGCAATAATCCTTATATTACTAAACCTTGGTTTTTCTCTTGCAAAGGAGGACTTTAGTGAGGGAAAAAGGCTCTTTGAATCAAAAATAAGCTGTTCTAATTTAACTTTAGAACAATTAGAGAAAATTGGAGATTATCTTATGGAACAAATGCACCCTGGAGAATCTCATGAAGCGATGGATAAAATGATGGGCGGCGAAGGGTCTGAATCTTTAAAACAAATGCATATAAACATTGCAAAAAGAATGTATTGCGATGAGAGGTCATTTAGGAAAGATTATACAACTACTCCCTACATGATTCCGATGATGGGCCAAGGAATGATGGGTCTAGGTATGACCAATATGATGAATAACGCAATTGCTTATCAAAACTATAATAGTATCATATATTACATAATCCCTCTATTGTTTATACTCCTTTTAATAGTGGTTATAATTTTAATTTTTGTTTTAATATTGAAATTGATAAAAAAATGAAAATACGTTATACAATTTTTTCTGTGTTTCTTCTCTTAATAGTATCTAAACTTGTTTCCGCACATTGCCCTTTATGCACTGCCGGGGCAGCTCTTGCAGCAGGAACAGCTACCTGGCTCGGTGTTAAAGTTACTATAATTGGATTATTTATTGGAGCCTTCGCTACATCATTAGGGTTTTGGGTGTCAAATGTCCTAAAGAAAAAATCTAAGAAGTACTTTTTTTTACAGACGCCTTTAATTGTCATACTCTCATTTTTATTAACATTAATCCCAATAATGCCTATAGTCAAAAGTGATTCTATGCCCATTAAAGTATGGATCACTGGAGAGGTTGGTTCCTTTCTAAATAAGACCTATTGGATTAATAAATTTTTATTAGGTGGAGTAATTGGTTTATTAATTGTTGTGTTATCTCCTTCTTTAAGTAAAGGAGTAACAAAAATAAGAAAGGGTAAAATATTCCCCTTTCAAGGTGTAATAATAACTTTATCTCTTTTGATAATAACTGCGCTCATTATTCATTTATGGATATAAGATGAATAATTTATTTTATATATTTGCTGCAATAACCTTACTTTTTTTTATACTTCTGTTCTTAAAAACTATCATAAGAAAATCCAGAAAATTTGAATTTTGTGTTATATGTGCCTCTATTAGTTTGACTTGGATTTCTTTACTTATTCTCTTCTACCTTGGTTTTTATAAGGATGCTATATTAATAGCCCTATTGATGGGTGGAAGTATAGTTGGGGTCTTTTATTTTTTAGAGAGTTTAGTGGAAAAAACAAAAAAGAAACAATTGAAATTGTTTAAACTACCCTTTCTGTTGACACTAATTTTTGTTGCATACCTTATTATATCCCCCTCGTCCCTTGATGTTTTGGTAATAGTTTTTTTGGGAATATTATGGATGTTGTTTTTACTTGTTTTTTTGTACAAAAAAAATAAGAGATTAAAAAGAATAACAAACAAACTTATTGAATGTTGTAAAAGATGGTGATTTATATATAAAAATTTTATATATAAAAATTATCTAAAACTTTAGATGATGATAAAAATGGTATATAAAAAGTCGAATATTCTAAAACTAGAACAACAGAACAGAGTACTTTTTGATCTCTTTTCAAAGTATTATGACTATCTTTTGTGGGTATTGAATAAAGCTTTAAAAAATGTCTTAAGTCGAGTTAAAATAAAAAATAACTCTGTTATTTTAGATGCTGGATGTGGAACTGGAAATCTACTATACATGCTCTCAAAAAATAAAACCTTAAAATTAGAAGGGGTTGATATAAACAGAAATATGCTTACTGAAGCAAGAAAGAAATTAGGAGACAAAATAAGATTGAGATTAATGAAAATCGAAGATTTAAAGGATAAAAACAAATTTGACTATGTATTTTGTACAGAAGCCTTCCACCATTTCCAAGACCAAAAAAAGGTAATGAAGAATTTTTATTCTTCCCTAAAAAGAGGTGGTAAACTAGTGCTTTTAGACATAGACTTCGGAAGAATCTTTAATTTCGTTTTTAATAAACTTGAACCAGGAAATAGTAAAATGAACTCGAAAAGAGAATTTTATAATTTATTCAATAAAACCGGTTTTAAAAAAATTAAGCAGGAGAGGATTTGGTTTTTTCTCATTCTAAATATAGGAGAAAAGTAGGAGGAACATTTAAATATTTGAACAACTATTCAATTTAATGAAAAACGTTGCTTTATTAACAAAGAAAAAGGTATCTACTTTCTTCTCAAGTTTAGCTAATGAGACGAGGTTAAGTATCCTACTTAGTTTAGTTGATGGGAAAAAAAGTGTTAGTGGAATTCATGAATTCGTAGGTAAGAAGAGGTTGTCGCTCTCTGCAATTTCCCACCAACTAAGATTTCTCTCTAATTTAGGAGTCATTAAAAATGAGAAAATAGGAAAAGAAAGATTTTATGAACTTTCTGAAAAATTTTGTTGGTGTGTGCTGAAGGACGCTTTTAATCAGTTTGGTAATAAAATTGAGATAGTATGTAAAAAGTGTTGTAGGAAATAACATGAAAAGAATAACAATTTCAATTTTAGGAATGCATTGCTCTTCTTGTGCTAGTAACATAGAATCTAGTTTAGAGAGAGTAAGAGGTATTAATAAAGTAAATATTAATTTTACAATGGGAAAAGCTAATATTGAATTTGATGAATCATTAATTAATGAGGATAAAATAAAGGAAACTATTAAACATTTGGGATATGAGGGTATTAAAGAAATTGACTACCTGTCTGAAAAAGCTGTTGAAAGGGAAAAGGAAGCTAGAAAAAAAGAAATTAAGACCTTAAAGTATTTGTTTCTTTTTTCTTTATTGTTTTCAATTCCAATCTTTTTAATAGCAATGGTCTTTGATTGGATTAGGATAAAGATTCCGTATAAAAATGTAATACTACTATTACTTGCGACCCCTGTCCAGTTTATTGTTGGATACGGATTTTATAAAGGAGCATTTTCAGCCTTGAAAACAAAAAGAGCTAATATGGATACTCTCATAGCAATTGGAACCTCTGCTGCTTATTTTTATAGTTTTCTTGTCACAGGATTCCCGAGTATATTTGGAGAAGTTACTTACTTCGAAACTTCTGCTTTAATAATAACCTTTATTACTCTTGGAAGATGGCTCGAGGCTGTAACAAAAGGAAAAGCGTCAGAAGCTATAAGAAAGCTAATGAGTTTACAGCCAAAGTATGCCACTGTAAGTAGGGGGAATAAAGAGATAAAAATACCGATAGAGGAGGTTATTGTTGGGGATATCATTGTAGTAAAGCCTGGACAGAAAATACCGGTTGATGGGATTATAATCGAAGGAATGTCCAGTGTTGATGAGTCTATGATTACTGGAGAGAGTTTACCTGTTGAAAAGAAAAAAGGTGATTTGGTAATTGGGGCAACAATTAATAAGTATGGCTCATTCAAATTTAAAGCAACAAAAGTTGGAAAAGAGACCCTTCTCAGTCAGATTATAAAGGTAGTGGAAGAAGCTCAAGAAAGCAAAGCACCAATTCAGAGATTAACAGACAAAGTTAGTGGTCATTTTGTACCAATCGTTATCCTCATTGCGATCTCTGCTTTTATCTTCTGGTATTTTATTTCAGGGCAAAGTTTTGTTTTTTCTTTGAGCATTTTTATATCTGTCTTAATTATAGCATGCCCTTGCGCTCTTGGTCTAGCAACACCAACGGCAATAATGGTTGGAACTGGTATAGGCGCAGAAAGGGGAGTATTAATAAAAAATGTAGAAGCATTAGAAAATGCATATAAACTAACAACGATAGTCTTTGATAAAACTGGAACTTTGACAGAAGGAAAACCAACCATTACAAATATCTTAGTAATAGAGATTGGAGTGAACGAGAAAGAGGTATTAAAATACGCTGCTATCGCAGAAAAGAAATCAGAACATCCTATTGCAGAAGCTATTATTGACAGAGCAAAAAGAGAAAAAATAAAAATTCCAGATGCCGACTTCTTCGAAGCAATTCCTGGCCAAGGGATTATTGCAAAATATAATAAGAATAAAATACTCTTTGGTAATAGGAACTTAATGAAAAAGTATAAAATAAAAATTGAAAAATTTGAAGAAAAAATAGTAAATTTAGAAAACGAAGGAAAAACCGTCATGATTCTAGCTATTGATAAAAAAATCCTAGGCCTAATTGCTATCGCAGATACATTAAAAAAATTCTCTGAAGAAACTGTTCAAAAATTGCATAAAATGGGTAAGGAGGTAATTATGATTACAGGTGATAACAAAAGAACAGCAAACGCAATCGCAAAACAGCTTAAAATAAAAAATGTTCTGGCAGGGGTCTTGCCTAAAGACAAAGAAAAGGAGATTAGTAAACTCCAAAAGAACGGAAAGATTGTGGCAATGGTTGGAGATGGTATTAATGATGCGCCGGCGCTCGCTCGGGCAGATGTTGGTATCGCAATAGGCGCTGGAACAGATGTCGCACTTGAAACTGGGCAAATTATTTTGGTTAAAAATGATTTAAGGGATGTGATAATTGCAATAAACTTAAGTAAGTACACTGTTAAAAAAATTAAACAAAACCTCTTCTGGGCATTTTTTTACAATTCTATAAGCATCCCGATAGCAGCTGGATTGTTATATCCTTTTACTGGGTTTTTACTTAACCCCATCATCGCGAGCATTGCTATGGCTTTAAGTTCTGTTTCTGTCGTATCAAACTCTTTATTAATGAAACGTCATAGCGCTGTTAATAGAAGTTTATTTTTTTAATTCTTGGTTTATTCTCTCTCAGCCACCTACCCCTTCTTATAAACTACAATAATACAGAAAAATTTTTAAATGAAAAAATTTTCCAAGAAAAAATGGTAGTAAGAATAAACCAAAAGGTGCGTGATTTTGAAGCAAGAGCTTATCACGAAGGAAAAATAAAAAAGCTGAGGTTATCCCATTTCAAAGGTAAATGGGTTGTGATGTTCTTTTATCCTGCTGACTTTACTTTTATCTGCCCAACAGAATTAGAGGAGCTTGCAGACAACTATGAAAAATTAAAATCAATGAATGTAGAGGTCTTATCTGTTTCCACCGATACAGAATTTGTTCATAAGGCATGGCACGAAATCTCCTCTTCTGTAAAGAAAATTCAATTTCCAATGTTATCAGACCCAACTGGAAAAATTTGTAAGATTTTTGGGACATATATCTTCAGAGAGGGCTTATCTCTGAGAGGAACATTTATAATAGATCCAGACGGTGTCCTAAAAGCTTATGAGATTCATGATAACTCCATTGGCCGAAGCATTGAAGAACTTATAAGAAAAATCCAAGCAGCTCAATATGTAAGAGAGCATGGTGAGGAGGTTTGTCCTGTTAATTGGAAACCTGGTGAAAAAACACTTAAACCAAACTTAGATCTCGTAGGAAAAATATAATTGATTCTTAAAAATTACTAAAAGTTTAATTACTCTATCATAGAAACTTTTAAATAAATTTTACACTTTTTTGTTGTATGAATAATAAGGCAGAAGGATTGGCAAAACTAAAAAAATACACAGAATTAAAAGAAATTTTAGATGATTCAAACAAGGCAGATGAATTTATATCTACTAAGTTTCCACATATATGTGACAGGGAATGGATAAGAAGAGTCTTGCTCGATTATGCTTACGGGAAACCATTAATTCTAAACAATAAATTAGAGAGTGTAACCTCTGTAGCTATGGATATGGTTGGTTCAGTAAGAATGCAAGAGATTGTCTATGAAAAAACAGGGGACAGAGACGCAATACCTAGAGTCGTAAAAGAGATTAAAAACTTTTACAAAGAACGGTTTTTAGAAATAGGACAAAAACATAAAATTATTCAGAGGCCAAGTATAAGAGGAGATGGTGGATTTTTTATATATAAAGGAAAAGATGCATATGAATTGGCTATAAGGGCTGCATTGGAAACTGGAAGAGAAATTCAAGCAGCAAATAGAAATTACTCTCTTTTGAAGAGAATACTAAAAGATAAATTTTTTAAAGACAGCTCTAGGAGTTGCTTTTCTGAAGTAGAATTAGAACAACTAAAACTCCAGCTAAGGGTTGGAATAAAGTTAGATGATGCAACTCAAACGGTTTCTGGTCTTGAAGATTGTTTGGAAAATTTATTGGAAGATAATACCGTTTTTTATTATGTAGAAGATGAAGTATTAGGGAACTCTCCTAATTTAGCATCACGTCTCGAGACAGCTGGAAAAGAACTAACTAATACTAATCCAGAGTTTAGGAATTATCCAGCCCTCATCATCACAACACCTGAAAATATAGAAAATTTAAATAAAGAAATTGGGAGAGAGATTTTCAGTATAAGCGAACCAACAGAAGTCTTTATAAGAGATAAAGGTTGGAAAGGGGAGATAGTTGTAGTGCAAGGATACAAAACACACATACCTATGTTTTCTATAGCAGATATAAAAAAAGAGAGTGAAATCACTGAATTAGAACAATCTCTTTTAACAGACTTATCTATCCTCCAATCTGCATGTGAATTTTGGAATAATGAAGCAAAAAAATTCGGTATTGGTGAACTCATAAATGAAGAAAAAGGAATTGAATTTTGGCTTCTTGATGAGATTTTCTCATTCGAAAAAGGGCAGAAAGAATTAGAAGGCCTAGTTAAAAAAGGAGCAATAGAAATAATAAATAATAAATTAGAAACACGAATTTTTGTCAAGCCAGAATACTATAAAAAAGCTCTTTCAAATATCGAAAAGGATGCTCAAAAAAAACATGAGTGGGCTGTCGAAATTTATGAGAGAGTTTTAGAGAAATATAAAGAAGAAAAAATCAAACCAGAAAATTTCTTAAAATATAAGTTAATAGCAAGACAAAGTTTTCATACGCTATACTACAACCCCCATCGTGCAGCAGATCTGATAAGGCAGGCTGCGAATGAATATGATCTTCTAACCCGCAGAATAGATAACTTTTTATCTCCAATTTATGCAAACAAAGCAACCGAATTAACACTAGAATTATTTGGAAACTACCAAAAAGTAATTATATCAAACTTAGATTTCTCAATTAGAAAGGCTTCTCCTCTATTATCTTTACTAGATATAAATTTAGAAAACATTAGGAAAGGGGCGGAGGACATCTACAAAAAAACTGAATTTTTAATAAAAAAAACAATAGAAGAGAATAATCTTTTAAACAGAAATTTGGAAATATTATTAGAACAAAGAAGAGTATGGGAAAGATTCAGAAAAATACAAAATAAAAACTCAAAATTAAATAACGAAAAAAAAGAATTTGAAGAAGAACAAAGAGAAAAATTAGTATCAGAGTTAGAGAAAATTATATCCTCCTACTCGTCTTTACTTAAAAAAGTTGAGGAATTAGAAGGTACAAGTTATCAATCAGAATTTTATATTCATAAAAGAAATATTCTAAAAGATATTGCATACTTTTATAACTGCATAGGAAATATAATACTTTCTAAGGAAAAACAGGACCACGAAAAATTAAGAGAAGTTTACTATAGATGTATTGAATATCATTTAAAGAGTATAGAATGTTGTTTAGAAGATTGGCGAAGGAATGGGAAAAAGAGAAGATCAATAAACTCTTTCAACACTGCTTGTATTGAAACAAGTTATATCATAGGCTGGACAGCTGAACTTGAAAGAAAAAACAAAGTCTCATTAAGAGATAAACCTCCTTATTATTCTGAGTTATCTGAAAAAACAAAGAAAATTTTTGATATGGGCTTTGAAGAAAAAATAAGATATGCAAGAAGAATCGCATGTAGATCTGCTTCATTACAACGGAAAGCTTATACGGGCCCAATAGAATTAGCAGAAACTTATTTTATAATCTCTGATTATTCAATAGATTTAAAAGATATAAAAAGAGCAAGAAGATATTTTCATCTTGGGGAGAAAAATTTGCGTTTTGCTGAAGAGACCCTATCTGAAATTTTAGAATGGGGGAGCAAAAAAAGTGAATTAGAACCTATAAATCGAATTTATGATTTTGTTAAAGAAAGATTAAATGAAAGTGATAAAATTTAGATTAAAAATTTAGATTATCAATAGGTATCTCTATATTTATGAATAGTAAAAGGATTTAGCTCTCTAAAAATTGTTTTTATAAATTTTTTAAAACTATTCTCCTTCTCTTCCGGCTGTGCCACCAAGAGTTGATGGAGAGGTTATTGTTAATTCTGGAGGAATTACAAATACAATATTTTTCCCCCCCTCTTTCGTAATAATAGAAACTATAATCTTATCACTTCCAAACGGAATTGGAATCAAACCACCTATTGTAGAAGAACTGAAGGAGGCTTTATCTAAGAGGGTAGAACCAGAGTAAAAATAAATTTTAGCCTCTTCTTTTTCTGGGATCATATATGTAATCTTCAGATTATTAGTCGCTCCATCGACATCAAGATCTAAGAGACGTTTATAAAAAATTCCAAAAAAATATGATTGGGAAATAGAAATTTTTGTGTCTTGATCCAAGTTAATAATGCCCCCTATAATTTTATCTTCTCCTTTAGAAACATCTATATTAATTTTCTCTTCTTCTTTAGAAATAAGTTTTTGGGGGGTGAGAACCTCTGTTGGAGGTGGAGATTTTTGCTCTTCAGAAGGTAATTGTGTCTCCTCCTCTACAGAGGGTAGAGATGATTTAACCTCTTTTGGAAGGAGAATTGGTTGAGCGCTCTTTTTCTTAATTAAATATGTTACATTGCCCGTTGGAGACGGAGAAAAAAAAATTACAAAAAGAAGTATAAAAAGAAGAACAATTATTAGGGTATAATTTTTTTTGTTAGAAAGTTTTTTTTGGGTTTTATTGAATTGTTTTTTGTTATCTTTTTTTTGGGGGGTCATTTTACTAATTAGAGATTATATAGCCATTAAAGTATTTAAAGGTTTCTCTGGACAAAAATGAATACAAGAGCGCTCTATAGGTGTAAAGATATTTGTCTATCTTAAAAAGTTTTCAAATTTATAAATCACAATACCTTTCAGATTAGGAAATGGTTATAAAAAGAAAGATGAGGGGATTTGACATTCTAGGCAATATAGCATTATTAAAATTCCCAAAAAACACAAGCCAAAAAGAAAAAAAAAGTTTTGCCCTAAAAATTTTGAAGAGACACAAATCAGTAAAAACTGCTCTAGAAAAAATAGACAAGTTCAAGGGTAGACTAAGAAAACAAAAAACCAAATGGATTGCTGGAGAAAAAACAAAAGAAGTTATATATAAAGAGAATGGTTGTATCTTTAGATTCAATATAGATAAAACATACTTTTCACCAAGATTAAGTGGGGAGAGAAAGGAAATTGCTGGTAAAATAAAAGAAGGGAATATTGTTTTCGTTATGTTCGCTGGAGTGGGTCCTTATTCTATAATCATTGCAAAAAACTCAAAGGCAAAAATTGTTTACTCTAATGAAATAAATAGAGACGCAAATAGATATGCTAAAATAAATGTTGAATTAAACAAGGTTAAAGATAAAATAATCTTCTTAAATGGGGATATCAAAAAAGTTGTTAATAAAAATCTAAAAGAACTCAAAAACAAGTTTGATGTAATTGTTATGCCCCGACCAAATCTCAAAGAGAATTTTTTGAAAGAGGCTTTTATATTGGCAAAAAAGAATGCGAGAGTATTTTACTATGACTTCTCCAGGGAAGAAGATGTTAATAAAATAATTGAAGAAATAAGAAAAGAAGCAAAGAAATTTAAAAGAAGGATAAGGATATTAAATACAAAAAGAGCTGGAGAGATCTCTCCCCATAAATACAGAATAAGAATCGACTTTCAGGTGTTATAATTTTTCTAACAAAATAATATATTTATCATGAACATCCTTCGAATCTATCTTAAAAAACCTTTTGAATTTTACATTATCTATTTTGTAAACCCTACTCAAAAATTTTAGAGTAAGTTCTTTTAGAAAAATTGGAAAAAATGGAATGTTAAAACCCTCTGTTGAGATAATTAATTGACCACCGCGTTTCAATACCCTCCCAACATTCTTAAAAACTGACTTTCCTTTAAACATATAACCAGAGACGTAAAATGCTGTGATTAAATCAATACTTTCCGCTGGAAAGTCTTCTAAATTAGCACAATCTCGCTCTAAAAAATAAAGTCCTCTTCCTTTAATGTCAGAAAAACCTTTTATAATATTGCAATTAATTCCTAATTTTTTCCAATATCTTACTCCCTCTCTCAACTTCTTTCTATTTATCTCAACCCCTACAACATTATTATTATAAAAACTCAAAACCACCGCCCCATAACCAAACCCTGTGCCAAAATCTAAAATAAATTTATTTCTCGGAATTCCGAGATTTTTCATTATTTCTAAAATAGACAGAACCCTCAAAGCTGGTTTTTTTTGATTGATATCTAGAGTAAACTTAGAAAAATTATTGTGGGTATTTTTCATAGATTCTAAAAGATTGTATATATTACTTTTGCGCATACTTATATCTCTTTTTTATAAGAGATGGCAGAAGGCGCCTCCCCGCCATGCCATGTAAACCGAGGACGAACTCTAATCGGATAAATTCTCTCAGAATTATCGTCAAGTATTATCGCAGAACCTTTTAGAGTTGGGAGATCATCCATATGCCTTTTTATGCTCTCCGAAACATAAGACTGCATTATAAAATTCAGAGCTTCTAAATCTTGCTTAGAAGTAACTCTGTGGCTTATGACTATATCTGATTGGGTCATTACATCTCTATGAATCTGCCCAGGTTGTTGTGTCGCGAGAACTATAGAAATTCCGGGTTGTCTTCCCTCCCTTAAAACCTGAATTAAAGAATCAGTAGCAGGGGTTTTCTCTTTCAATTTAAGAAACTCATGAGCTTCATCAATAAAAAGCCAAACTAACGGATTCTCTTTTTTTTCTACATCACTTAATAATGAAAACCTCTTAGAAATAGATCCGATCTCTTCTAACTTTCTTGCTTCCATCCTTTGATTAAAAATCTTTCGTGAAAGAATGCCGATGACAAGAGCCCTAACATTAAAAGCGCCGAGTGAATTATACACACTTAAATCAAGAATAGTTGTTCTACCCCCCTTTAACAGGTCATTAATCCTCGTTGCTTCCTTTTTTTTATCTGAAAATACTCCCCACTCCTTTGCAGATTCGAAGAAACTTATGGCTGTGTTTTTCACATCTAAAGAACTCCTCTTATCATTTTCTATAAAAGAGATTATATCGTCTATGTAAAAATTTTTTTTAGACTTAAGTTTTGATAAAACTCTCTGTATTACCACCGCTACTGGATGAAGCATATCCAAACCAAAAGTTATAATCCAATCATCAGCACTCAGCTCAGAAACGTCTAATGAAAAAGATTCATCTATTGGAATTCCTTTATTTAAATAATTGTTATAATGCCCATATGGAACAAAAACGACTACAGGAAGATTCTTGGGCTCCAAACCCCACTCAAACAGGAGCTTAGAATCTTTTTCGTTTTTGTATTTCATTGTCCAATAAATCCCCATTGTATCAAAGATCAAAGAAGAAACATTTTGAGAAATATCCTTTGGCAAATTAGTTATCTCTTCGGTTATAACACCGAGAGTGTATGATTTCCCGCTCCCCCTTTTTCCTGCAACGAGTATAACATGGCTCCTTGCCACGTCCATTAAAATTCTGTTACTCAATGATACATATTGTCCCATTTTCACATAACCTTTTCCAAGAAAAATAAGTCCTTTATCCCCAAACCTCTCTTTATCCTCCGGATTTCTACCTATAACGATATCATAAGCCATTATAATAAATAATAACTTTTTTCATTTATTAATTTATTATTATAAAAAGATGTTTATAAAGATACTGAAAACAGAATCACTCTTTATGATACTTTCTTTAGGTAATCAATTTCTTCAGGGGTTAGTCTAAGCTCTCTTTGGACCTCTTGATTCATAAGAATATTTTTGATTATTGAAAATTCCGATAGAGCCCGCTTTTCACCGATATGTGTATGAGAAGCAAATTTCTTAGCTATTGACTTCTTAATCTCTATTTCTTGATTATTTATCCACGTTTTTATAATCCGTGTTGGTTTTTTATAATTTGTAAATCCTATTTTTTTAGATGACTTAGCACTAGATACCCCATAAGAAAGGAAAATATTCTGATATAACAAAAACCTCCAATATTGATGCTTATAAATTCTCTTTCTGAATATATCTGCTTTACCTAAAAACTCAAAAGCCTTACTTAACTCAATACCAAAATATTCTACAGGAATATTTTCCTCGATCCAAAGCATTATCTCATCTAAATTTTTATTCACAGAATCAAATATCTTTAGAGAAGAATTGTCTGGGAGTTCTTTAAATATAATCCTTAAAGCATTAAATATATCTAGTTCTTTATCCCTCTCGTCAATGGAAACACCTAAAGGCTCTACAGTAAATGCAATTGTTTGAAGATCATTTATGGCGGCCCTTAAATCTCCTCTAGAGTTCTGTACGATATTGTTCAAAACACTTCCATCTACAAATCTTTTTTCTTTCCTTAGTATATCAATCAAAACCTCTTTTATTGTGACATAACTAACTTCTTTAAGTTGTAAAATTTCTGATCTTCTTCTTAGTTCATTAAATTTCCTATCCCATATATCATTAGCCGTCATAATAATTGGATAAAAAGAAAACTCTATCAATTTTATCAATTGTTGTAAGCCACCAAAATCTGCTTCAGAAATTCCGTCGACTTCATCTACTAAAATTATCTTACCTCTTTTTAAGAGTGATTTTTGCTCTGTTACCGGTTTCAAAATTTCCTTCAATTTCTCTCTATTTCTTAAATCAGAAGCATTAAGCTCAAAAAGTTCAGATAAAGATTCATTAGCAGCAGCATAAGCTATAGCTGTCTTCCCAACTCCAGGGGGTCCATAAAGTATAAGCGCCTTTGAGCTGCCGTATTTTCCAAAATTTATAAGAAACTGCTTCACCCTTTCAATAGCTTGTTCCTGACCTTTTATTTCATTAAAATATTTTG
>JAWAEI010000011.1:0-12769 GCA_038891475.1 Candidatus Pacearchaeota archaeon
AATCAGTATAAAAAAATTTTTAAAGATAGAAAAATTCATTTATAAATGAATAAATGGATTGAAATCATTTTGGGCCTTGTGATCCTAGTCATAGGAGTGATTATTGCTTGGGCTTCTTCTGAATATTCCTGGACAATCTTCGGAAAGGACCTAAATTTCTTGCACTCTGCATGGATATTTTTAAAAGGCGGTCTCTTTTGGTTTGTAATAATGATCTCAATAATTTTAATAATAATTGGAATAAATGATTTAAAAGAAGGAAGCTAAAAAAATTCTTAAATTATTAATATAATACTAATTATAGATAAAATACTAATTATAGATAAAAAATCTCCTATATAATACGCTAAATAAACTAAAATAATAAAAATAAAAAATAAAGGAAAAAATATTAGCTAACTTATTTCCCTGTGCTTGCTAAAATGCCGAATAGGATTGCTACAATGGATCCTACCCATAGGAGAACTTGTTCAGCCCCAGTTACCCATTGAGATATAAGGGCAATAAGTCCACCTAAGGCAGCAATCCAACCCTGCCACCCACTCATTCTAATTAACCTCCTTTTAATTTAATTAATTAAATAAAAGAATAAGAGTATTTAAATTTAATTATCTTCCCGTATCCCGGTTTTTACACAACACCAAAAATTCCGGTAATAAAAAATTAACATTCACCCGATTACTTTTGTTTTATTTTTAGAGATATAAAAGCGTGTCCTTACTTATAAGCATTTAGTTCTTTAATAAAAAAATTAATCCACCCTCTATTAATGCAGCAATGATGAGGAGAGGGATAACAACAAAAACAAAGATTTTAAGTGAATTTCTGAGTTTGAAGTCAAAATCAACAAATTGCGTCTTCCTTAAGTTACGGTCTATAAAAACTGCAATTATTAAAGAGGGAAGTAAGAAAAAGATTCCTAAAAAAATTGCTAATACATTTTCCGTATCAAGATAATGCTTAAAGTATCTATAAATTAAAGGTAATCCTAATTTTAATCCAAGTCCTATAGAAATAAAAACCGCTGGAAGCTCAAAAACACCGTGAGGGGCTAGTCTCCATAATACTTGAAAGATATTATTAACCCCCCCAACTTCAATAAACCTTGAAATGACAAAACCAAGGATATAACCATTAAATATAAGTATAATAAAAGGAAAAAATCCAGCAAAAACACCTAAGAATATTCCAAAAAAACTTGTTTGTGTGTTATTTAAAAAAATAAAACCAACTAACTCTGGATAAGACATCCCCTCGGTTTGTTCTAAAATACTTTCCAAATAGCTTAAAATTTTTTGTTCAAGAATAGGGGGGGTTTTAAAGATAATACCAACGGAAACGAATAAAAAGAATAGGAAGAAAGATGAATAAATATACTTCTTAGAGACTGTAAGATACTCAGAAGATTCGGAGTATATCTTATAAAAAAAATTATTTTCTTTCTTATCCTTTCTTTTTTTCATCTTATTAAAAAATCCTCCTTAAATACTCTACCTTCCTTCTGTATCTTTTTCTTAGATAAATACCATAAACAATACCTGCAAGAAGTCCACCAAAGTGTGCTGTATTTCCTATTGGAAGATCGCTCAAGATAGAAACAAGCCATAAAAAAACTAGAATGCTGGGACCGGCATATTTCATTTTTATTGGAATGGGAATAAACATAATAAAAACTGGAAGATTCGGAGTTAAAAGCATAAGCAAACCTATCAAACCAAACAAAGCGCCTGATGCACCAACAGCAAATTGGTCAAAATCAGATGAGAATATAGGGAATGGGATTAAACTGAAAAGAACAAAGATAAAACTTGCAACAAAGCCAGAAAGCAAATAGAAGGAAATATACCTTACTCTACCAATTATCCTTTCAACCAAATTACCAATAAAAAGTAAAGAAAACATGTTTACAAACAAATGAATAAAATTACCATGCATAAACATGCTCGTAAAAAAGGTCCACAGATAATCCCCTTTCAAAATATTAGACGGCTTTATAGCAACATAGTCAATAGACAAACCGACCTTAAATAAAATTGAAAAAAGAAAGAAAAGAACAATGTTTAATACAATTAAAATAAGTGTCACCTCCGGAAAGATTTTTACGCTTCCTCTAGGATAAAACGAATATTGAACCATTTTAAAAATCTTTAGAGCTATAAAATAAAAAAATTATTACCTTTTTATATTTTTAATTTTTTTCTTCAAACTATTTTTTTTCTTCAAAGAAGTTGGTTTGCTCTTTTTCTTATGAAGTATCTTCTTTTTCCTAACCTCTTTTTTAGATATTTTAAATCTTGACTTCTTCTGCACCTCTCCTTTCTCTTTACTCTTCTTCTTCCCTTCTTTAACTAACTTCTTTCTTATCCTATCCTTCTCTTTCTCAATTTCATTATTAATAAAATTTAAATCGTTCTTAAGTTTTTCAAGAGAGGCCCTTGTCTCTTTTAAAACCTTTGAATTGTCCTTCATACTAAAAACAGAACCACATTCATTGCAAATAAAATTATAAAATAAAGCACTCTCTTCTGTATACTCGACATTACATCTCTCACAATAATAAAAAACCTTTGATTCTCTACTCTTTATCTGACCTTCTAAATTTCTAATTTTTTTTTGTAACTCTTCTCTAACAAACTCTAACGTTTTCAATAACTCAATCTTCCAAAAATAAGTATACCACCCTTTCCTCCAATCCTTTTTTCTTATAGATGAAACAAGATTATGATCTGATAACCTATAAAGAATATTTCTTACTTGATTTATGGTCATATTAAGCCTTTTAGCTATCACAAACTCATTTATATATTTTGCTGAGTCTAACAGATCAATTACATTTTCAGTATTCTTCCCAACAGCAGAAACAACAGCCTCTTTTATAAACTTCTTTATCATGTAAAATAAATAAAGAGAGCGGATTTTTAAATTTTAATTCTTGTTTTTGGAAACGGCTAAAGAGGTATCTAAATTTTTATTATAAGTATCAAAAAGAAAGGTTTTTAAAGTGGTAGGTATTATAATAAAAGATTATATATTTTAGAAAACTTATATTAAAAATGGGGTTGTTTGGCAAGTCAAAAAAAGAGGGTGAAAAGAAAGATATACCTTCTTTTCCTGAATTACCATCTCTTCCAGAACTTCCTGAGCTAGAAGAGGAGACTCCAAAATTTCCTGAACTCTCATATGGTCCTTCCGCGTCAAAATTTTCTAAAAATATCATAAAAGAAGCAATAACTGGGGAAGAAGAGGGTGAGATTTTTTCCGAAAAGGATGATGAAAGAGTACTTTCAAATCTACCTCAGACACAAAAATTAGTAACAAAAGATTTTGGGGAAGAAGATTTAGAGATTTCACGAAAAGGAAAAACAAGTATAGAGCCCATCTTTATAAGAATAGACAAATTTGAAGAAGCTATAAGAATATTTGATGATGTAAAAAAAAGATTAAATGAAATAGAAAAAGAAATAGAGGAAATAAAAAAGATAAGAGAAAAAGAGGAAAACGAGATAGAATCTTGGATAGCTGAAATAAAGACTATGAAAGAAAATATAGAAAAAATAGATAAAGACATCTTTTCTAGATTATAAATTAAAAATGAAAAAGACTATTCATAGGGTTTTATCAGGCCAAGCAAAGAGAGAAAATCTCCTTTATATAAAATTTAATTATCTCGATGCAATATCATCAAAAAGAAATCTCCTCATACTTCAAATGTCACTTCTAAAACTCGCAAAAAAAGTTGAGGCTTATAAAGCAATCAAAGAAAAAGAATCCAAAACCAAAACGAATTTCTCCAAAAATATAAAAGAGATTAAATCAGATATCTCATATATAAAAAAAATCTTACCACAAATAGAAATACGTGAGAAAATCGAAAAAGAAAAATCGGAAGTAAAACAAAAAACTGAAATTAAAAAAGAGATTTATGAACCGTCAATTGAAGAGCAATTAAAGGAAATAGAGAGAAAAATAGAGGAACTTCAAAGAAAAACTGTCTATTAAGTTATTATAGAGGATTTGTGAGTATTAAACATTTTTAAAATAATAAAGATTTCTAAAAGATATGAAAAGAAGGGAATTAATAAAGAAGTATATAGAATTCTTTAAGAAAAAAGGTCACAAGGAAATAGAAAATTCAAGTTTGATCACTGAAAATGATCCGAGTGTTCTTTTCACTACAGCCGGCATGCATCCTTTGATCCCATATCTATTAGGTGAAAAACATCCACTAGGGAAAAGATTAGTAAACGTCCAGAGATGTGTTAGAACAACAGATATTGAAGAAGTGGGGGATGGTTTTCATCACACCTTTTTTGAGATGTTAGGAAATTGGAGCTTGGGAGACTACTTTAAGGAAGAATCAATAAGATGGAGTTTTGAATTTTTAACAAAAGTTCTAAAGCTTGAAGAAGATAAAATTGCTGTCACGTGCTTCTTAGGAGATTCAGATTCACCAAAAGACACAACATCTTGGAAGGTCTGGTTAAGCCTCGGAATCAAAAAAGAAAGAATACTCTTTCTACCTAAAGAAGGAAACTGGTGGGGCCCTGCTGGAGAGAGCGGGCCGTGTGGTCCAGATACTGAAATATTTTATTGGAATGACAAAAGTTCTCCTCCAAAAGAATTTTCATTAGAGGATAAAAACTGGATCGAGATATGGAACAATGTTTTTATGGAGTATAACAAAACGAAGGAAGGAAAATATGTCCCTCTAAAACAAAAAAATGTTGATACTGGAATGGGTGTTGAAAGAACCCTTTCGACGCTTAATTCGATAAAAGACAATTATTTAGGAGAAACATTTATACTCATAATAAAAAAAATAGAACAAATCTCAAAAGAAAGATATTTATCTTCAAACGAAAAAATAAAAAGGGCTATGAGAATTATAGCTGATCACGCAAAGGCTGCTGTTTTTATATTGGGAGATGACAAAAGAATAAAACCTTCAAACAAAGAACATGGATATGTCGTTAGAAGAATAATAAGAAGAGCGATTAGATACGGAAGGGAAATAGGGATAAAAGAACCATTCCTTCATTTACTTATAGATCCTGTAATAGAAATCTATCCAGAATATGAAGAACTAAAAAGAAATAAATCTTTCATAATTGAACAAATAAAAGAGGAAGAACAAAAATTTAGAAAAACAATTTATAATGGATTAAAGAAACTTGATGATATAATAAAAGAGGGAAGAATTTCTGGAAAAAATGCTTTTCTGCTTTATCAAAGTTACGGATTTCCTCTTGAATTAACAACAGAAATTGCAAAAGAAAAAAACATAGAAGTAGATATTGAGGAATTTAATACTGAATTAAAAAGACATCAAGAAATGAGTAAAACGGCGTCAAAGGGAAGATTCAGATCCGGATTAGCTGATGAGTCTGATAAAACAACAAGACTCCACACAGCAACACACTTACTCAATGAAGCGCTAAGAAGGGTTTTAGACCCTTCAATAAGGCAGCGCGGATCAAATATAACCCCTGAAAGACTCAGATTCGACTTTAACTTTAACAGAAAACTGACAGAAGAAGAAATAAGAAAAGTAGAAGCCTTAGTAAATAAAAAAATAGAGGAGTGTCTTGAAGTAAAAAGGAAAGAGATGCTGTTAAGAGAAGCTATAAAAGAGGGTGCACAATCTGAATTTGGAGCTAAATATCCTGAAATTGTTTCTGTTTACACTATAGGAGACTTTTCAAAAGAGATTTGTACGGGCCCTCATGTAAAGAATACCAGAGAAATAGGAAAATTTAAAATAATAAAAGAGGAAGGGGTGGCGGCCGGAATTAGGAGAATAAAGGCTGTAGTGTATGATAATCCAAAAGATTATTAAAATTTTTATACTAAAATAAACTATATACTAAATGTCCTTCCAAAATTCCCTTTTAGAAAAGAGTAATCTTCTCTTAATATTATTTATATTAATACTCTCTATCCTACTAATAATTACGACCTCAATCCAAAGGAGAATTAATAAGCGGTTAAATTATATTCTAGACTTAAAAAAATTCTATTTAAAAAAACTTCTACTAATAGAGAAAAAAGCGACATCATTGGAGCAAAGATTGGAATGGACAGATATATTGTTAAAAGAATTTCTATGGCAAAAATTTAAGATAGAAAAAAACAAAGATTATTATGAAGCATATTATATATTAAAAGAGAAAAACAAAACCCTCGCCTCCAATATTTGTAAAATTATGGGAATCCTTTTATATTCTGGGAAAACCCTCTCTCAAGAAGATATAGAAACCTTGTCACAACTAATAAAACTTTTAATAATAGAAGAAGAAAACCTAGAAAATATACTTCCAATATCTGAATTTTATAAAACAATAGAAAAACCAAAATACATAAAAGAGGGGGTAAACCCCTTAAACAATCTTAGAATAAAAAAAGAAAATGAACAAATTATTATAGACAAACAAAAACAAGAAACTGCGTTACCTAGAGATAATCAACAAATAAGTGATGAAGAAAAAAGGATTATGGAAAAACTAAAGGAAGTGACTAAAAAAATAAAAATGTTTGATGAAAAGAAATAGCGGAGAATTTAGAAAAATTTACCCCTAAGACTTCTATACAAAAAACCAATAAGAAAGAGTAAGAGAGAAAGAATTAAGAATTGCTTAGATAAGTTCGTAAAGATAAGGCTTTTTTTCGATTTTAAAATCTCATTAAAGGCTCTTCTCAAATCTTCTTGAGAGTTAGCCATATAAAAACCCCCATTAGTCTCATTAGATAATGGTTTTAAATAACCCTCGCTTTCTACTTTTGAAACAAATCCAAAACCAGTTTCACCGCCTTCTTTAGTTCCAATCAATATAGAATGCACTATCAGCCGTTTTTCTTTTACATAATCCAAAGTTTCATTAAAATCACCTAAATTAATTTGGCCATCACTTAGTATTATAATATTTTTGTTTTCCTCATTTAAAAGCATAGAATGGGAAGTCTCAATAACCCCTTTTATGTTAGTCCCACCTACCTTACTTGGTTCTATATTTCTAATAGCCAAGATAGTCTTTGATTTATCTTCTGTAATTTCTTGTTCAACAATAGGGTAGAGTGAAAATGAAAGAACCCCAATCCTTGTATTATCTGGTACAGCTTTGACAAATTCTTCAGACAAAAATTTAGCGGCCTCAAGTCTACTTGGCTTGAAATCATCAGCGAGCATACTATTAGAGGTATCTATAGACAAAACAAAAGAAGAGGTAGAAACATCAACCATTCTACCAACACTAAAACCCGCTAAAGAAAAAGTCATAGATATTAAAACAAGAAGAGTAATTAAGAGCTCTAAAAGATCTCTTGAATAAAAACTGATACCCTTTATCCTTTCTATTGCCTCGAAATTTGCAAACTTCAAAGCATTAGAACGTTTAATTTTATAAGAGATTATATATATAAAGAAAATGAAAGGAACCATTAAAAGAATGAAAAGATATTTCTGGTTTTCAAAAGTGATAACAAAAACCATTTTAGTATCTTAATCTAAACTTTAGGAAATTAAATAGGTTAGGAATAAAAGATTCAGAAGTATTCAATCTCAAAACATCAATCCCACAGTCAAAGAAATCTTTGATTAATACCTCTTCATCATACTTGGAAAATGACTCATAAGCAAATCTTGCGATTGATGGGTCTAAAATCTTCTGCTCACCTGTCCTTGGATCTTGAATAACAAATTCTCCCCTCACAACCGGAAGAGTAGTGTCTAAGGGGTCTCTTAAAACAACTGCGATGCTTTCAAACTTCTTAGAGATAAGATTAAAATCATGAAAGTGCTTCTCTTTCCTATAACTCAAAAAATCAGAAAGGATAACCACACAAGATATTCTTTTTCTATCTATTTTCTTAAGAAAATTCAAAGAACCATCTAAATCAGAATAACCCCCGTAGTTTTTAGTGTCTAAAATTGTACTAATAATAAAATAAAAATGTGCTTTTCCCTTTTTTGGTGGGATGAATTTACTTAAATTGCTGTTATAGATAAAAAGACCAATAAAATTTCCATCATTAATAAAAACATCTGAAAGAACCCCAACCACCTCTGCGGCATACTCGCATTTAAGTTTATTCTGAGAGCCAAAAACCATATTATCACTAGTATCAAGAACAAATAATACTTTCTGTTCTGATTCAATTTTATATTTTCTAACAAGCAGTTTTTGTGTCCTAACACTGGCTTTCCAATCTATATCCCTCACATTATCATAAGAGGAAGAGTACTCTCTAAAACCATCGAATTCAAAAGAGGTTGTTTTAAAAAGAGTGCGATACATCTTTCTTTTGAAATCTAACTCACCTAACACGATTTTTTTAAACTCTTGAATTCTCCCAAAAATATCTGTGTTAAATTTTTCCTTCTCCATATTATTACGGCGTCTTTGTCTCATCGATAATACTCTTAATTATATCATCTGCGCTGAGCTTATTCGAATATGCTTTATAATTCAAGATTAATCTATGCCTTAAACATTCTAGAGCAATTTTTTTGACATCTGCAGGGATCACAAAAACTCGTCCATTCATAAGAGCTTCAGCTTTTGAAGAGAGGTAAAGAGCAATGCTGGCTCGTGGTGAAACCCCCATTTCTATGTATTCAGAATATTTTGAATTTTTAGACCTTGTTTTCTCAACGATATCTAAAATATAATCCTTAATTTTATCATCACAATAAATCTTATGGACCTCTTTTTGTATATCTAAAATCTGTTTTGGCGAAACAATTGGTTTTAAATTATATTCTGAAAAATGCTTAAAGGTTATATTTTGCTCCATAACCATTTTCTCTATTTCTCTCCTAGGATATGTAAAAATTATCTTAAATAGAAATCTATCTAATTGCGCCTCTGGTAAGGGATAAACTCCTTCAGTTTCTATTGGGTTTTGAGTTGCCATAACAAAAAATGGCTTAGGAAGGATATGGGTCTCATTTCCTATAGTAACCTGCCTCTCTTGCATAGCTTCGATTAAGGCAGATTGTGTCTTTGGAGAAGCTCTATTAATTTCATCAGCAACCAAAAAATTCGTAAATATAGGTCCTTTAATAACCTCATAACCTTTTCCAACATTATAAACAGTTATTCCAATTATATCTGCCGGCAATAAATCCACTGTAAACTGAATTCTTTTAGAAGAACAACCACTAACTCTTGCGAGAGATAATACTGCGAGAGTTTTAGCTATACCCGGTACACCCTCAACTAAAACATGCCCATTACAAATCAACGCATTAATCAATAAATTAACAACCTCCTCTTGACCCAAAAAAATCTTTGAAATCTCATTTTTCATAGATTTTATATAATAAGAAATCTCTTCCACAACCCCTCTCTTAATATACTCCTCTCCTTTACTATGAGAAATTTTTTTAAGCATAATCACCTCATTGATATTAATTAAATTTTTTTATTATTAAATTTTTTGATTAAAACCATATCTTCTTATTCTTGCTCTTTTATAATAATAAGACAATACCCATAAAGTCAAAAATACGAAGACAGATCCTCCTACATAAATAAGATTAACCTTAAAGGGTAACTCTTGCCGTATCTTAGTAAATGCTTTATAACTCAAAAGGTTAGTACAGGCCCTTATTGCAATACCCAATTTTTCTTCTGTCTCCTTAATCTTTCCCTCTGAATAGAGTTTTCTTACTTCATCAAGAAGTTCCTTTAACTCTAAACACTCCGGGTTTTCAACGATTAAATCCTGGAGGAACAAAATTTTCTCCTTAATAACCTCTATATCTTCAAAATTTACAATTACCTTACCCCAATCAGAATAAAGAGGAACCTTAGAAACCCCTAAAATATTTATTTCATAGAACCCCGGACCAAGATCATTAAAATCAACACTAAGAGTTAGATTTTCTTTCTTACCTGCACCAAGCTCTGGTATGAACGGCTTATCAAAAGTGAGATTAGTCCCGTTTAATAAAACACCGTCCTTATAGAGGGTAGCACTTAAATTTATTTCTTTAAATAAAAAACTCCCATTATTCCATAAAGTAATCGGAATTGATAATTTTGTCTTATATTTAAGAGAGAATTTATCTGGGAAAATTAATTTAAATGAAATTGGAAGAAGTGTAGTTGAGCTGCTCCCTCCTCCTGAAGAGGAACCAGAAGATTGCTGCTGTTTAGTAGTTGGTTCTGTAAATCTAACTAAAAAATTATTGCTTGTAGAATTAGTAAGAGAAGAAGAACCATTTAAATCAGAACCAGTAATATTGAGGGTCTCACTTACAACTTCTGAAGCTGTTAGTGTAAGTATCCAACTAGATACGTTCCAACTTATTTTAGTATTTGTCTCATTACTCCTCACACTAAAATTAATTGACTGATTATAAAATGGATCAAAAGCATCAATGTCAGAGAAGTAATTACTTAAATTTATCGAAATATTTGTATTATATGTAGCGGCTTGGGGCTCTATTGTATTATTATTAGAACATCCAAGCAAAATAACCTCTATAAGGGGCCTCCCCCCACAAAAAGTGATTGGGGAATTCGTATGAGTTATATTCGAATCCAAAACAACACTAGAATTAAGATCAGAAAAGATAGGATTCATAACTATTAAAGTTAAATTTATTTTTTGATTGTAGGTTTCGTCTGTAAAATTAGGGGTAAAATTGATCGTTGAATTTGTTGAGTTCCCATATACGCTTCCATTCCATCTTTCTGTATTATTAAGTAAAAGTGTATAAAGAAGGTCATCTCCGAGAGTATGATTAACTGAGATATTTAAAAAAACTGTCTCATTCTCACTAAAATTCAAACTAAGAGAGGGTGTTGGATAGATTATAGTTGGAGAATCGTAAACCTTAAGTGAGAATATTCTAAAATCTGTTTTATTAGAAGAAACAGACTCTACAGTGATATTGAATTTATAATATCCTGCCTGGCTTTGATTGAAAGTTATATTGAAAATCCCTTTCGTATAATTAAAGGAATTTCTAAAGATATCTGTACCGTTTAACATAGAATAATTAAATGTAAAGTTAGTATTCCCTGTTTCATTAGAAAAACCGTCTTCTATATGTGAAGCATTAATCTGATAATACCATCTCCTTCCAACAGAAGAAGATTGATTAGCAATTGGAAATATTTGTGGGGGGTGATCAAATGAAAGGATGTTAAGGACATAATTAACCTCATCACTTGCTCCATTAATATCAACTACCTTAACCTTCATATCGTAAGTCCCTACTTGTGTTCTGTTAGGCGTAAACTCTGCCAAATATTTAGATTTGTTAGCATTAGGGTCTGGATAAGAAGCAATTTGTCTATCTGAAAGAGAAAAATTAAAAAGGTTCTGAGGAACGCCGTCTTTTAAAATGTTTAGTTCTATACTTAAATTCTCATAAAATCCTGAAGAGACTTGTCTCACTCTTAAATCGTCATCTCTAATAAACAAACTAAGCCTTGAGAAATTTCCCTCTGTCGTATTAATGGTAGAACCAGAAATGGTTACATTTGGAGAGTTCCCGCTAATACTCTCTATTTTGGGATTAGTGTTTATGTTCGTTATATTAAACGTAAATGTAGTTGTATTTTTTAAACCGCCATAATCAGCTTCTATTGAAACATTATAAATACCAACATCTTCTTTGTAAGGTGTAAAATTAATCACCCCTTCGTTAGAAATGCTAAAAAAAATCATATTACTCGTCAAATTTGTAAATGAAGTATTTAACCCCTCCCCAGCAGTATTTAATAAGTAACCTTCTCCAGTTAAATTGATAAAAATTGGTTGCGTAGTAGAAAAAGAGAAATTTACAGTATGATTTATTATATAACTTTTGGAGAGATTCCATTTTGGGGGCTCATTATAAACTATAGATAAATTAAATTGGATTGATGAAAGAGCTCCTGCTTTATCTCTAACACTCAAATTTAAAGTGTAATTGCCTGATTCATTCGAGAGGGGATTAATAACAATTCTTGCTAAGGTTTTGTTTGTCAAGTTCCCTCCAGAAATAAGGGGCATATCGGTTATTTCTAAACTAAAATTAGAAAAATTTATGTAGGTGGAGCTTGATAAATTCAATACCTCAACGCTAAAATTGAGTGTTTCATTATAACCCCCATGACTCTCATTTTTATCCGGAATCAATAAATCAGTATCATAAGCTGTTATATTAATTATCGATACAAGTTCTATAGAAATATTTCTATTTTGAATTTGGTCTAACAAAGGGGCAGAATTATTCGTCTGTGTCCAATTAACATAAAAATAAAGAATGCTTGAAAAATTATTTCCAGAAGAATCTGTTCCGCTAATGTTTATAGACCAATTACCTACTTCTCTTATACTAGGGGTTACATTAACCCATATAAAACCAAGATAATTTGTTGAAGAATTAGTCTCTTTAGATAAAAACCAACTTGCATTATATATTCTTCCATTCAGAAAGTTTCTTAAAGAAGCTGTACTAGACAAATTAAACTCATCTGTAGGAAACCTCGTCGTTACATTTATTCTACAAATGATTTTATCTCCAAAAATAACACTTCCAACAGCTTGGCATTCTGAAAGATCGATTTCAAAAGGAGGATTCAGTGTAAAATTGACAATTTGGTAACTTGTTTTATTTGTTTGATTATAATCTGCTTCACAAAATTTATGTGGACAAGAGTAATTTTGAGCGTTGTCCATAACACTTATATTGGCAGTATAGTTACCCGCATCATTTTTTGTCGGTGTAAAGTTAATCAAAGAAGTTGTCTCATTAATATAAGTTATATTAAAC
>JAWAEI010000012.1:0-4947 GCA_038891475.1 Candidatus Pacearchaeota archaeon
TTCTTTTCTGTCGTTAAAAAGAAAGTCATTAAGAAGGGGCCAGAGGTAAGTGATGAAAAGAACGCTCAAAGATTTAAAGAAAAACACAAACACGTCTTTGTTAAAGAAGGAAGATTATTTTGTGAGGAAGAAATGAATCTTAGACTAAAAAAATTTTTAGAGACCTGGGCTGAGAAATACAAAGCCCATATGAAGGAGATGTACATAAACAAGTTAAAAATCTTAGAACCAAGCGATTAGATAATGTACTAAAATTCCAATAAAAATTC
The DNA here is from genome assembly GCA_038891475.1 of Candidatus Pacearchaeota archaeon. Classification (GTDB taxonomy): domain Archaea; phylum Nanobdellota; class Nanobdellia; order Pacearchaeales; family GW2011-AR1; genus ASMP01. The sequence continues at coordinate 270 of JAWAEI010000012.1, forward strand.
CTATAGTTATGAATGGCATTGCTGGATAGAACTTCTTTTTTTCTGAGATTAAAAAGAGATATGCAAGCCCTAATGTTGCTCCTAAAGAGACAAAGATGGCTGAATAGACCCCAAAAGTTTTTAACATAACCCCTGAAGTTATTATCGGAAAAACAACATCCCCTCCTCCTAATAAAGCAACATTTATCTTTACCTTCTTTTTTTTCAATTCCGATTTCTTTAGTGTTAATTTCCATTTTTTTATTTTATCTTTTACCCCCTTTGTGAAATAAGGGACAAAAAAACCGGAGAAAACTCTCAAAGTATTTATTTGATATTTAGCCATTTTTTGCATAATACCACTATGCCAAACAGCCCACATATCATAGAAAGATATTAGAACAAGTAGCACTGTTATTGTGTAAATATTAAAAATCGATACAAAGATAGCGGCAATTCCAGGATAGATAAGAATCTCTGTGATATTGTGAACCACAAAATTTTTCCTATAAATCTTTAGTATTGATAAAATTACTGAAAAGATTATAGAGAGTATTAAAGAATATTTAATTAAAGGAGAAAAAAAACTGTTTAGTGAGATAGTGATAGCAAGGGCAGTAACTAAAAAAAACCAAATTTTAAATATTGCTTCTATTTTAAATTTTATAAGTAAAAAAAAGAGTAAGAGGGCTATAATAAAGGAGAAGATTATAGATATAAGTAATGTATAATACTCCGAACTAGTCTCTGGTTTTGGAGTTTCCAATCCGAAAGGAAGGGATACATTCTCTCTTAAATAATATTTTGAAACATAAATCCCAATAAATTGGGTCATTAGGAATAGAGATAATAAGAGTAAAGTTATTTTTATTTTGTATTTCATTTTCTAATTATGAAAGAGGGGTTTTTAAGATTTTTCCAGATCCTACCAGAAACTATACTTTAGAGCATAATAAAATTTATATAAAGAAAAATTATCTCAAATTTGTAAAGGGATATGTTTTTGAATATTAACAAGAAGGTTATAGGAAATTTGATTATTAAACTAGCGAATAGATATCATTATCCTATAAAATTTTTAAATATCTCTCTTACAAAGGAATGGTTTAGTGGTAATGTTTCTCAAACCGATTTAATATCTCTTGAATGTTATTTTAATAATAGAAAGGATTCGTCTGAAGTTTTTATTAAGGCATATTTAAATGAGAATAATGAGGTAACTATTTTTAGTTCTTGTATTAGAGAGGATTGTTCACAGAAAGGGGAACTCGAAAAAAAACTAAGTGATTATGGAGTTTTTATTGAGAATAAAATTAGCAGCTCGGACAGAATATACATTACTAGAATCGAACCAAACAGTTTTGAAGGAATTATGAAATTTATACTGAAATATTTCAAAGGAAAAGAAGCGGTTGGTTTTAGTGAAAGAGGGGAAATAAATAATTCATTCTCCTATTCTCTTCGAAGTCTATTATAGAGAAGCACATATGTTCTCTAAAAAATTTATTTGACCTAGGTATAACTGACCATTCCATGTGCTTTTTTGTATGTATCAAACAAAAGGAAGGCCATACTACTAGCTCTCTCACCACAAAGTGGTCTAAGATATTCCTTCTCTAGATATGTCTCATTTTTTATAGGGGTCTTTCTTTCCTCTTTTTTCTCTTGTTTTTTTATTTGTTTTTTTTCATAACCTCCAAATAAGGCAACAAAAGGATTAGAACCCTCACTCCTTTCTTCTTTTTTTGCTTCTTTCTTTTCCACTTGCTTATTATCCTCTTTTTCTTCCAGGAAGAAGTTGATCTCCTCTTGTAGTTTTTCTAATGAACTGCCAGTAGCCCCCTCGACAAGTTTAAGCATATCTCCAACGTTTGATTCCTCAAATTCTTCATCAAATCTCTTTAACTCATCTTCATTAAGAACGTAACCTCTGAAAGACATCTCAACTCTACCCCCAAATAAATAATGTGGTTGTTGGGCTGCTCTTTGAGGGATGCCACGAAATTTTAATTCAACAAGAACACAAGAGTAATAATCTCTGGTCTTCGCTTTTTTAAATACATCTGGTAGATATCCAGCAGCCACTTCTTCCTTTATATCTAATTTCTTTTTACCCCACAAAGAAAGCTCAAGTATAAGGGTATTGAATGTCTTTACTAAAGAGGGTTCCCTTCCTACTTCTTTCATTTCAAGATCCTGAGCTGCTTTAAGATAAGGACGGACCCATCTTGAATAAAGTTTCAAAGAATTCACCTGACTTCTCAAATACTCTTTCTCTAACGAGTATCTTTTTCTTAATTCCTTTTCAGAATCTTCTAACCAGTGATTAAATTCAAGAATCCTCCCCTTTAGAATCCTTTTTACTCTTTCATTTAAATCGATTTTATCTACGTCACTAACATCTTTAATAAAAAGGAATGCGTCGATTAGAGTCTGAAAACCAGCTTGCCCCAGCGCCATAGCTTTTATACTAGAATTTCCCTTATTTATATCTACTCTATCCATCCATATTTGCTTTAGAGCTAGAAGAGCTGCATCCCTTTTATCAGTTTTTAATTCATCGTAATAACTTAACCTTATTTTAAATTCTTTCAAGTCGTATATTAAATTTAATATAGACTTTAGAACAATATTTACATCCCCCAGAATCTTTGATACCTGCTGTTGCATTGTCGCAGCTCTTTGTCCGAGTTCAGCAAAATGTCCAGAGCCTGGAGAAGATGTAAAGTTATCAACTAGTTTTTCTGGTTTAAGACCTAGATCATTCATTAAGTCTACAATAAAAAAATAAACCGGTTCTAATGTTTCGGTTGGAGAATCATAAATTATTTTGTGAAAAGATTCTAACTCAATTTCTCCAATTTTTCCCGTTTCAGTTATTGTTAGAGATTTAGGGTCAATTTTTTCTGCTGGGATTTTTTCAAAACTTCCATATTCTTCAATAAGTTGTTTCCAATTTCTTGAATAAAGTTTTGGGTTAATCTTTCCTATTAACTGCGGGATTGAAGCCACCATTTTTACTAAAAAAGTAGGTAGCCTATATTTAAAAAATGTTCTCTTTAGATTGTTTGCACTAAATTTAAAAAATCATAAGTCTCCTTTTTTATATGGGATTATTTGGTATTAAAAAAAAGTATGCTGAAAAGACAACAGACATGCACCAAACAACAGAAAAAGAGAATGTAGGAAAGAGTGAGGGAAGTTTGTCGGATTTAGAAACAAGAAAAAAAATTGCAGATAGACTTATTAAAATAACCGAAAGTATAGAAGATTTATCAAATCAAATATACCACTTACAACAAAGGGTTGAGTTTTTGGAAAAGAAAATAAGGTCTAAGGAGGGGTAAATACGCCCCGACCGAGATTCGAACTCGGGTTACGGCCGTGAGAGGGCCGCGTTCTTGGCCTCTAAACTATCGGGGCTTACAAAAAAATATTAAGAAAGTTTTTAAAAGTAACCTTATATATACGTTGTTGCGTTGTCTGTCCCTGGAATAAATAAAAAATTCCAACACACCTTATAATACTTTAGAGCTTTCTAAACAGCCATGAAAATCACGCATTGAAATATATTAGCTCTGCTGGTTTATTAATCTAGTTTGGTTTTAAAAGATTAAAAAATTTCAAATCCTAAACCCAAATATTAATTCTAAAACATAATCACACTATTTTATAATGTAGAGAGATTAGCGTACTTACCTTGTTAAAGGTTTGAGAGGAAAAATGATTGTGCTAGTTCGTTAACTTTATCTGCTTCAGAAGGGTTGATATATCCGTGACTTCTTGACGGAATCTTATGTAATTCTTTCAATCCTTTTTTTGCGTAATAAAGTGGAAGTGTTAAAATAACTGAAACTAAAGGGTCTTTATCTCCAACAACAAAACAGACCTTTGTTTCATAAGGAATCTGCTCAACCGCTTTACAAATGTCATATTTTAAGAAATCTTCAACTGCAGCAGGTGGTAAAAATAAACCGATTTTTTTAATTATCCTTCCCCTTTTTTTCTCTGAAGTTATTTTATTAATCGATTCTGCTTGAGTTTTGTATATTTCTGAGATATATTGTGGGTCAATATAATTCATTCTAATCTCTTCTTGTGGTTGGTAATCTAATGGAATTGAGAAAGGAGCAAGAGTAAAAACACATTTTACTTTATTTCTCGAGGAATAAACTAACGCAACATTCCCTCCTGTACAAGCGCCCATTAAACCTATATCGAAATCAGAGTATGAAGAACAAATTTCCTCTAATTCATTTAGTTGAGATGTAAATATGTCTGAATGATAAATATTTTTACCACTGCCCTTAGAAAAATTGAACCTTAAAACGTTATATCCAAGACTATTCATTTTTTCTGCAAATCTTACTCGATAGGGGGCGTCCTTAGACCCCATTAATCCGTGTAAAAGGATTATTAATTTATTTGAATTTGCTTTATGAAAATTCAATTCTTCCATAGAATAGAAAAAAGTATGAGGTTTATAAATTATCGTTTATTCTTTGTTTAATTGCGCTTCATTTTGGTTTTTATGGAGTCAACACCCTTCTTAATTTTGCGGGATTTTTGCATTGTATGACTAAGAATTTAGGTGGGGGAAAAGTTTCTCCTTTCTGACACTCGTTGAAGGATAATTCCGCTTCAGAAATCGAATCTTATCAAAACTTAGATAAGATATACAATATCGTTAGGGCGTACT
>JAWAEI010000012.1:4957-12309 GCA_038891475.1 Candidatus Pacearchaeota archaeon
TTTTTTTGCTACTTTTACATCTTTTCTCTCAATCTGCATACTTTCCACTATTGTATCAAAGTCCGTGGTATGACCCTTTATCCTAATTCTATCCCCTACTTTGAGGGTTCCGGAAAGTTTTACGGCAGCAACACCAACATGGCTAAAGTAACCAGAAACCACCCCCACTTCTTTCTCACTCTTTTCCATTCAATTTTTAAGAGATTTAGATATTTAAACCTATTGTTTTTTAATATCAACAAAACATTTTAAAAGATCCATTAATTTATTTTAAATAGACAAAAACAATAATACTTAAATATCCTTATTTATTTAGAATTAAATGGAAAAAGATATCGAAACCTGCCCAAAATGTAAAGGAACCGGGGTAGTAAAAGAGAAGGATGGAACAGTCCATACTTGTTTTGATTGTTTAATTAAGGGAAAATTAGACCAACACGACAAGAATATTAAGAGTGCAGAAGACTTAAGAATAAAGTTATAGATTAAGGATTCTTTTCTGTGTCTCTCTTAGAGTGAACTCGTGTTATAATTAATCTGAGAAATAGCCCCACCAGGATTCGAACCTGGGTCACAGCCTTTCTCTCTATATTTTTGTCCAGAGGGCTGTATACTTGACCGCTGTACTATGGGGCTTTATAGTTTATCTACTTTAAGTTTAGTCCGCCTTTATTTTTAAGGTTTTATAAACAAACAACCGAAGAGCTTTTAAATCAATTTTTTTTATTATTTTATAAAATATAACTAAATACAAAGATGTTCTATATAATAGAAGTTGAGGACTATGTAAGGGTTGAACCCAAACTATTCGGATTAGATACTATGAATGCTGTTATGAAACAATTAAAAGAGAATTATGTTGATTATTACAGTAAAGAACTTGGAAAGGTCATCTCTGTCATTGATGTCCTGAAGGTTGATGAAGGGATTATAATACACGGTGATGGGGCCGCATATTATAACACAAAATTCAGACTTTTAACCTGGAAACCGGAAATGCATGAACTTGTATATTGTGTTGTGTCAGAAATAACTAATTTCGGGGCATTTATGGATTTAGGGGTTATGAAAGGAATGATACATATAAGTCAAACTATGGATGATTATGTAAACTTTAGTAAGAGTAATGTTCTTACCGGAAAATCTACAAAGAGGGTTCTTAAGCAGGGGGATTTGTGTTTAGCCAGAATAGTTGCAATAAGTCATAAAGGTAATGAACCAAAGATTGGACTTACGATGAGACAACCAGGTTTGGGAAAGCTTGAATGGATAAAAGAGGATTATCTAAGAAAAGAAAAAGAATCTTTAAAAGTAGCTAAGGAGGAGCCCAAGACTAGTAAAGTAAAAAAGAAGTGAAAGTTTTACTTCACAAAAAATAAAAAATGGTTAAAGACCTTTATTAAGACAAAATGCCAAAACAAAAAGCGTGTAAGGTTTGTAACACAATATTTGATGGTGATAAATGTCCGAAGTGTAATTCAAAAGATTTTACTGAAGGTTTTAAGGGAAGGGTTGTAGTTTTAGACCCAGATAATTCAGAGGTTGCAAAGAAATTAAATATCAAGGAAAAAGGAGATTATGCTATTAAAACAAAATGAGACTAAAAACAATTGATGAAAAAGAAAATCCCTTGTTCAAGAGGAAAGAAGTGAAATGTGTTTTAGAATGTCCGAGTATTCCTTCACGTTCTAACATTATAAATTTTTTATCAGAAAAATTCTCAATTCCAAAAGAGAATATAAAGATAAGAAAAATATCTGGAAGATTTGGAACTAATCTTGTCGATGTTGAAGCAGCACTTTATTCTTGTAAAGAAGAAAAGAAAAGATTAGAAATTTTGAAAAAAAAGGAGAGGGGTTGAGATGCCAAAAAAAAGTGTCAAAAAATGTAAGAAAGAGCATAAAAACAAACCCACGAGTAAAAAATATTCAAAGTATCAAATTGAGGAAGGGAAACTAATACGAAATAAGTTCTGCCAAAGATGCGGTCCTGGAGTATTTCTTATGACTACAAAAGATCGGGTGTATTGTGGAAAATGTCATTATACGTCTTTTGAAAAAAAAGATCGGCGAGTTACCTAATTTTTAAATTTCTGTTAGCAAAGATTTAAAATCAAGTTGTTTTTTTAGAATATAGAAATTATGCCCGGATTGAGCAAGGGTGGCTCGCCTGTCTCGAAACCTCTTATGATTAAATTGAAAGAAAACAGGTTTCCTTTCGGATATCCAGGTTCGAATCCTGGTCCGGGCGTTTTTTTACATACAAGTCTTGGTTGCCTTATAATCCTCTATTTTTTGGGATATTTTCTTACCTAATAAATTCTATACCCCCTTTCATAAAAAACCAAAATCAAATTATGAGAAAGAGTATATTCTATAAGACCCCGGAGCGGCTCTTTCAATAATATCGAAGGTTAATCTTCTCATCTGGGGCAACATTTTTATAATACTTTTTATTATTAAGAACATTGGCGAATGTGGTCTAACGGTTATGACGCACGACTGTGGCTCGTGAAAAGGGGGTTCAACTCCCCCCATTCGCCTAAGAACTTTGGAAATTATGGGAAAATGGTTGAATTAGTAAAAGGATTCAAAGATTTTGTTGGTGATGAAGCTATTAAGAGATCTGAAATAAAAAAAATATTAGTTGAAATCTTTGAAGGTTATGGTTTTGAACCGGCAGAAACGCCTATAATAGAATCAGAAAAATTTGTGAGGGGCGAGAATCCTCAAGATGAGGCCGTCTCAGATATTTTTAAATTAAGAGATAAAGGAGGTAGAGAACTTGCTCTAAGGTACGAATTTACATTCCAACTAAAAAGGATATCAAAAAACAAAAGATTGCCTTATAAAAGATATCAAATTGGAGAAGTTTTTCGTGATGAACCTATTTCATCTAGAAGGTTTAGGCAGTTCACACAGTGCGATATTGATACAGTCGGTTCTGGATTGAAAGAAGAAGCAGAGATTCTCTCTATTATAAACGACGTTTTCTTAAGATTGGGAATAAAACCGATTATTTTAGTAAACAATAGGAAGTTCCTAAATGAAGTTCTTGATAATATCAAAATTAGTGAAAAGAGTAGAAGAGGATATATTTTAAGGGAGATAGATAAAATAGATAAGGTGGGGGAGATGGTTGTAAAAAATAATCTAAAAAAAATAGAGTGTGCTGAGGTAATTGATATTTTAAAAAATAATGACGAGATAAAAAAGTTAGTTAGTTACAAAGAGATTAGCGAACTTATAAATTTTTGTAAAGAAAATTATGGTGTTAAAATTAATTTCTTACCGACCTTGGTTAGGGGGCTAAGTTACTACAATGGAAGTATTTTTGAGGTAAAATCAGAAGACTTTAAAGAAAGCTTGGGTGGGGGGGGCAGTTATTTGGTTAATGGTATTGAATCCACGGGTTTCTCCTTTGGATTAGAGAGAATTTGTCAATTAGCAAAGATAGATATAAAGAAGGAAAAAATACTCATAATCTCCTTGGGAAAAGATAAAGAAGCTATAAGATTGGCTAAAAAAATTAGGAGTAAACAAAAAATAGTCTCTATATTTTATGGAAAACCATCGAAAGCTTTAGAATATGCTAATTCTTACCGTTACACACATGCTATTTTTGTTGGAGAAGAAGAAACTAAAAAAAATAAATTTAAGATAAAGGATCTAACTACAGGAGAAGAGAAAAAATTAGAAATAGACAATGATTAGTAAAAAGAAAAGAATCTTTTGTTATCTAAAAACTCTTCCTAAAGACAAAATAGTTACATATAAATTTTTGGCTAATAAATTTAAAACTAGTCCGAGGGCTATAGGAGCTATGATGAAAAGTAACAAGGATAAAAGTGTTCCGTGTTATAAAGTCATTAAAAGTGACGGGACACCGGGAGGTTATAATGGATTACTTGGAAAAAATAAAAAAGAACTTTTAAACGAGATTAATAAGAAAAATAATAATATTTAGCATTTATAAAACCTCTCAACAGGTTGTTTATTCCTATGATAAATTATGTTTCTTCCTTTAAGTCTTAACGCAAGAACAGAATTTTCAATTTTTTTTTCTAAATCAGGAGAATTTGAAAACCCATTTGCAGGGAAGATTGGATTGATTCTTAAAGGAACTCCAAGAGAATCTGCATAGTCTGAAACAGATTTTATTTCAGAAAGATTTGCTTCATAAACAGGCATATTAATAAAAAGTGTATTTCCATCTGAAATGTACCTTTTAACATTATTCAGAACGTTTTCTAATTGCCTTCCAGTTCCATTTAAGATTTTTTTATATAAGTTAGGTTCTAGTGTCCATAAACTAACTTGTATCTGCGCTTCTTTAGGTATTTTCTTGTAGATAGTTCCGTTTGTTGATATAACAACCTCTGCACCGATATCAATTATTCCTTGGACGATCTCTTCAATATTCTTATGGAGCATTGGCTCACCCCCTCCAAGATAAACAACATCCCCTCTTGAGACGTTTTGTAGAACCGCTCCTACTTCAATATTTTTAAAATATTTCATTAACTCTTTATTGTAACATACTTCACATCCTAAATTACACTTTCCAGTTATTTCGAACTGTTTATATGCCATTTTACAAATTTTTTAATTTTGTATCTTTTATACTACTTCTTTGTGAACGATTTAAAGTATTCATTAGCTATTATAAAATTATGTGCACCATAAAACTTCATCCCACCATATCCATCAGCATTTAAATTTCTTCCAACTTTTATATAATTTGCTTCATAAAACCACAGATCACCGTCTCCATTAGCATTTAAATCTCCTTGAACTTCTATATTTTGTACCCCCCAAAACCTCCTATCACCATTTCCATTAACATTTAGATTTCCTTGAACATTTATATTCTCTGCCTCATAAAACCTATCATAACCGTCTCCATTAGCATTGAAATCTCTTTTAACTACTATATCTCTTGCCCGAAAAAACCTCTTATCACCTCTTCCATTAGCATTGAAATCTCTTTTAACCACTATATTCTCTGCCTCATAAAACCTATCATCACCCTCTCCATTAGCGTTGAAATCTCTTTTAACTTTTATATCCCATGCCCCATAAAACCTCGCATCACCATTTCCATTAGCATTTAAATCTCCTTGAACATTTATATTCCCTGCCCAACCAAACCTCCAGTCACCATTTCCATTAGCATTGAAATTTCTTGCATAAAGTCCTTTTTGTTCGAAAAAAAGCCAATAAATATCTTTATCTGCATTAAAATCAAGTTTTGTCCTTTTTGCTATATTAAAAAGTTGGTTAAATAAAAGTCCTTCAAAAGGAGAGTTTCCACAATATTTCTTTAAAAACAATTCTACACTTTCATCAGATACTTTGATGTTATAACTCCTTATATATCTCTTTATATTATTCACTATTTTCACTATTTCATCTTTATTATATCCTGGCGAAATATAAATGTCAATACCCTCTCCTCTCACAAAACCCTTAAAGCTTTTAGCAATATTTTTCCTTAACTCAGATAAGAAATAAATCTCAAACTCCTTTCTTGGGAGTCTTATTCTAAATTCATTTGATTTCTCATCAAAATATCCATCACCTTCTATATTGGCGTTATATGGAATATCAATAACATCAAAATCCTTTTTGAGCTCATTAGCAATTTCTTTAAGTTTTTTTGCATTACTCTTAACTTTTCTTAGAACAAAACTGTCAACGTCTTTTCCTGCAAGATACTTTATCGCATTTAGAAGAATAAATCTTGATTGTGGATTATCTTCTATCTTAAGAATATTTTCTAAATCAATAATCTTCTGATTTATCTTTGCTTGAACATCCGGCTTTTCATTCCATTTAGAAGAATACTCTGAGATATATCTTGGATCAAAATTATCTAATTTAGGAGATACTCTAAAAAGTCTTTCAAGAACTCTTACATCTTTTAAACCCGTGTACTTTCCAAGCACATCTAAATGGGATGCAATTCCAACTATACCTGAAATGTATTTTGAATTTGTGTGTTCTATCCTTTCTTCTTCAGAAAAGAGATCATAATTTGATAGGGTATTTGCTAATTCAGAAACATTCTGTCTAAGCTGTTTTTTTACTTCTTCTTCTGAATATTGTAGGGTTAGCATTTTTTTATTATTATTTGTTTTTCATATTCTGTTATTATTATTCAATAATATCAGGAATAAGAGATATCGGGGATAAGGGAATTTATAAATCTTTCTATTTGTTATTTTCAATCGAGGTTGAATAATTCCTTTCTTAATACAACGAAGGGTGCACAGAAGCTATATATTTAATCACTTTGATTTTTCTAAGTTTTTCTTTTTTGGATAATTTTTTCTCTTAGGAACGTGCATATTTATATATTCTTAAGTACTGAATTAAAAATTTATTTTTTAGAAAAAGCAATTTTCATTTTAATTTTATCGAGAGGGTATTTATATAATTATGGCCTCTGTTTTTTTGTCTTTATCTTTTTCTACATCAAAATCAGTAACAAGCGCTTCAGTCGTAAGAATCATTGATGCTATAGAAGCCGCATTTTGAAGATAATTTCTCACAACTTTCGTGGGATCTATAACCCCTGCTTTGAAGAGATCTTCAAAAGTATCTGTTTTTGCGTTATATCCATAATTTTTGTCTTTACCTTTTATTTGAGCAATAACTTCTGCTTCTTCTTTTCCAGAATTCCTTGCTATTTGCCTTATTGGTTCTTCTAATGTTTTTTTTATTATATTCACACCTATTCTCTCATCTCTTTCTACTACCAAACTATCAAGGATATCCTTAGCTCTATAAAGCGTAATACCTCCACCCACAACAACCCCTTCTTCAATAGCTGCTTTTGTAGCATTTAGAGCATCGTCAATCCTCATTTTCTTTTCTTCAAGTTCTGTTTCAGTAGCAGCCCCTACTTTTATGACGGCAACACCTGCGCCAAGTTTAGCTAATCTTTTTCTTAACTCATCTTTCTTGTATTCTGAATCTGTTTTTTTCAATTGATTCTCAATCATCTTTTTTCTTTGCTCTATCTTCGATTTGTTACCTCTCCCTTCAACGATTATTGTTTTATCATTGTCTATAACGACTCTCCTGGCAGAACCTATCCATGAACTCTCTATTTTTTCTAATTTCATTCCTTTTTCCTCTATTACAACTTCACTCCCTGTTAAGGTTGCAATGTCTTCAAGTAGTTCTTTTTGTTCCTCTCCAAAACCAGGAGTTTTTACTGCACACGCCTTGAATGCTCCTTTTATAATATTTATTATTAGGGCTGCTAGAGCTTCCCCTTCTACATCCTCTGCTACTATCAATAAACTTCTTCCATCTCTTGCTGTCTTTTCTAATATAGGAATAATC
>JAWAEI010000013.1:0-11953 GCA_038891475.1 Candidatus Pacearchaeota archaeon
ATAAATAATTCGGGAACCACCACAGCTTCCAAACAGATTAATGGTATAGGAATTGCAAATGCCCTTGCAAATAATGTAGTTTACGTAACAAATACGACTATTTCTGGAAATACTTCTCAAATGGGGGCTGCAGGAATATTAACGGTGAATGCAAAATTTTACATATATAATTCTACAATTACGAATAATGTAAGTGATATTCCTGGCACATATGGAGGTGGGATTCACAACAATGTAACTGAAATTCGGAATACAATTGTAGCAGGTAATACAAATGATTTTGTATCCTGTACAGCTACTAATGTTGCATATAGTATAATAGGTTCAACCTCTGGTTTGACTGTAGTAAATGATTTAGGTGGGAATCAATTTAATACTAATCCTCTTTTAGGTACTTTACAGCAGTATAAGCACACATGGTGTCATCCATTTGCAGTTAGTAATCCACCGCATAATAATGGGACAGACTTAACTTCCTATGGAATTACAACTGATCAGCGTGGAGTTGCAAGGCCTCAGAGTACTGCATATGATGTTGGCGCTTTTGAGTTAGAAGATCAGCAGTAAATTCTCTGAATTAAGAAAGAGAAAAAGAAGAAAAGAGAAAAAAAAGGAAAATAGAAAAAATAGAAAAAATAGAAAAAATAAAAAAAAAAAAAGTAGGGGGTAATACCCCCTACTTTAGTTAATCTAATTTGCTTAAACAAAATACTACCTTTGTTTCATTTGACTGGATTTTAGAGACTACTTTTTTAAAAATCATTTTGTCATCCAGTGTAGGTAGTGATTCAAAGATAGCATCAATTAGTAGTTTTTCATCCAAATCCTTTCTTTTTACAGTTCCATCCTTATTATACCAATTCCCATATATTTCAATTTCAATACGTAGTGGAACTCCAGTTTCAATTTCTCCTTTTATATATTTAGCTATATCTTTTTTTTGCTGTTTAGCTTCTCCAGTTAATACTCTAATTATACGTTGGCCCTTCACAGGTGGAAGGGCCAACGTGCGATACATTTTATTTACTGACACTGTTTGAAATGGTATTATTCCGTATAGCATTATAGTATATATCAGCTCTAATATATTCTACATCATTTTCAAATATTTTTTCTTTACACCAAGTTACTTCACTAATTTGGTTAAAGTCAGTATCATCAGGTGTTTCTTCGCCTATTTGCAAGTAAATTTTATCTGGAACATTAATCATTTATCATCGCCTTTCTTTTCTTAATAGCCTTCTTTATGCTTACTAAAGTAACATTTTGGAGTTTATTATATCTAATTGGTATTTCATCAGGCCAGTTTTCAGGGTTCTTTTTTTGGTAGTCAATAATATTAGTCAAGTTAATATATTGACCGAAGGCAGTTTTAAAATCCACATTTTTCTCAAAAGCCTCCTTAACTTCTTTAGCGCTTTTATAATCCCTGCCATATGCAGGACTTAGTGGAAATATACCGAACATAGTGATCTCCTTTAGTTATTGGTTGGGGTATATACTTTTTCTGCATTTCTAAATGACTTATCGTTTGCCGAGACAATTGCCATACGACCATCTTTTGTGTCGTATGTTTTAATGGAAACGATATTTACTACTCTATTTTTCCCAAATTCCTGTCTTATATCTATACCTGCCTGAATTATCGGCATATCTCCCTCAGTTTCAAGTACTGTTTGTCCCAACTTTACAAGTTCACTTAACATCATCGTCGATTACTCCTAACTTTTTAAGTTTAATGTTCTGCTTAATAATAAATATATTATTCTTTTTAATTAATAGATTTAATTGATGATCTACCTTGCATAGGGGGCATTCGTTGCCTATAAATATTATGCAAGGATGACCATTAGCGCATACGTTAATACTGTGTTCTATATTTGTCATGATACCAACCCACTTTCTAATTTATAGTTGTTTAGTATATCTGATGGTATTTCATTTTTTTGCCCAAATCTTGCATAGGCAGGATCTATAAAATTAATTGTATAGCCAGGTTGGCCGAATCTACTAATCATATAGATTACTTCAAAGATATGGTAGTATTGAGGTTGATTTTGGAAAACCTGGTAGGGTCTAAAAACCGCCAAGACATCGGCAGATGCTTTCTTGAAGAAAGAGCTATCACTAATATCATCATAGCGAGGTCGTTTAGCCCATCCTGAGCGTGATCTAATTTCGATTTGAGCTACTCCAACCAGTGCGATATTTAGTTTTTTACAGGTTTTTAGAATAGAGCTTATAATTATTGGTAGTCCTTGAGCTTTATTCATACCAGGTTCAGGCATTTCCATTAGTTGCCACCAGTCGATATAGGCTACATCTGGTTTGTCTCGTACTAGTGCTGCATTTATTTCTTCCACACGATTAAGGGATTGGTACATTTTAAACATTCCAGTATCTACATAATTTGCTTTAAATTCAGCATATTTAGTTTCAAGTGCTTCTCTTTGTTCTTTAGTTAAGTTTCCTGGTCTTTTAATTACTGTTTCCGAATCAACTCTTGCTTCCAGTGACATTAGTATTTGCATAGCTTGTAGATTTTTCATTTCAATATTGAAGAAATCTACTTTCCATCCTGCTTGCAAGTCTTCATAGGCAAGATTTAGAGCATATCTTGATTTACCGTGTTTACTTTCGCCAGCAATTGTAAGCAGCTCACCCCTTACTTTTCCCCCCATTAGTCTTTGCAGATCAGGGCGAACAAAGGGGATAATAGCGTTGCTATCGGAAACGATGCTTTTAGGCAATATATCACTATCTGATTTTTTTTCTAATTCAATAATTATATCCATTGCTCTATCTACTACTACTTCTGGATTCCATTGTCTTGAATATTGTAGTAATGAGTTAATTTCCCTTAATTTTCCTGCTACATACTGTTTCTGATAATTATTGATTATTAAGTCAGTTGCAATGCTAAGGTCTAAGTTTGGCATATCATTCACTGTCCTAATAAATTGATTATAAAAATCTGGCTGATTAGTATAATGATTTTCTGAGTGAAACACAATTGTTTGTGAATTTACAGGTCTATGATTTTTTACCATTGTTTTTATTGAAGTAAACAATGGTCTCACTATTTCCGGTAGCATTTCCGCCTTAATTACACTTACAATTAGTGGAGCTTTTTCCGGAAAAGTGAATAGGTGTTTAAACAGCTCAATGACATAGTTAGGAAGTTTTTCCTTTTCAGCCATAGAAACTCCTTTTTAGAATAGCTCTAACTGTTTAATACGTGGATAGTTTGTAATAATTAATTCTTTTTCCTTTCTATTTTCACTATTGCCAGACATAGAATATGTAAATTCAAGAGTATCGATTTCATACTCATTCTCATAAAGTTTTTCTATTTCAGGATTGTAATCATAACTTAATAAAAATGTATTACCTGCTTCATTTATTTTGTCACACAGAATTCTTAAATCAATATGATCTTTATCGCTAAAATTGTATCGATATAGATTTTGTGGTGCTGCTACTGTATATGGTGGGTCAAGATAAAAGTGTGTGTTACTATATTTGTTGTATCTTGTAATACACTCTCTAAAATCCATATTTTCTATTATTACATTATCTTGTAGCTTATTAGCTGCAGCTATTAATTTACTAACTAAGACACCGGCTTCTATACTCATAGTAGGTTTGAAACTAGTACCAGTACCAGTAAAAGAGTTAATATTTACATATAGCCACTTAATAGCATCTTCGATAGTTAGTTCAGTGTTTTCATCATTATCTAATTTTTTTAAATCCTCTTCAAATTCAGCCCACAATGCTCTACTATTAATGAAAAATTGAGCTGAAGCTATAAGACGTTCAGGATTCAGTATTAGATGCTTAAATAAGTTAGTACATCTTTTATCTATATCATTATAAACTACCAAGCCTTTCGGTTTTGGATTACAGAAAAATTTAGCGAAGCTTCCACCAAAAGGTTCCACGTAGTTGTGGTAATTAGGCTCAATTGAGTGTAGATTTTCTGCTAATTTATTTTTTGATCCTGGATATTTCATAAACGAGATAACTTTAGTACGTCTCTCGTTTACCATCGCGCTCTGGAAGAGTAATTGAAATAGTTGCCTTCCCTCCAACTCCTCTAATTTTTTCAACAAGCTCATATAAGTCTCCTTCCTGTTTAGTTTTCCTTAATTCTACATTTTCCCTTTCCAAGTTGCTACATTTTTTGGAGAGTGTATCGACTACTTTTTCAAGGTCAAGTGCATCGTTAATCACTGAAAAGTAGCTTTCAATTAAGTCAAAGAGGTTAAGATAGTCTCTACCCATTTTTCCTTTTAGAAATTGCCTAAACTGAATTGGGAATTCCTTTCTAACCAGCTCTTTTACTAAATCATATTTCTTTTCCAGCTGGTTTAATTCCTCCATTGTCTTTTTGGGATAGCGATTCATATTTATCTCCTATTTTAGTGTTTCTGCAAATTGCAAGGAAGTAATTTAATCCTCCCTTGCCTGGAGTTAGATATAACCTTTTTTCGATATAGTAATTTTTTGACTTTATGAATTTGGATAAATTTTCTGGGGTTTCGTTAATAAATTCCAGTATTTTTTGAAGGTTTTCTAAGGATGGATTAACTTTATCTGCTGATGAGGTAAGGTTTAGTATTTGTTCTATTTCTTTTTCATATTTTTCATACTTATTTAGCATTTCACTGATATATTTTTCATTTACTCTCTTTTTGTTATAAAACTTTTTAATATAGATTGAGTGCCCACATTTGGGGCACTCAATCTTAATTATATTAACCTTACTCATTTTCTTTCTCCTCTTCTCCCTTTTCTCCTTCTTTATTTTCTTCTGTCATAACGATTCCACCGATTTCGGTATTGTCACTTCCGCATTCAGGGCAGGTTGCTCCGAAGGGACCTTGAAATGTGGAATCGTTAATACAATTCAGACATACTTGCCAGTATATCATTTTAATCCTCCTCTTCTGGTGCAGGTTCTTCCTGTTCTTCTTTAGTTAGTGGTCGTTCTTCTGGGTCGCCAGGTTCCCAGTTTTCTTCTGTTCGGAGTTTATTCATTTTCATTCTCCGATATTTTTTCAATTAGTTTCTTTAATTCTTCAAGTTCATATTGAGCTCTGGCATATTCCCAGCCAAGATTTTCATATACGTCCTCAATATTTACCACATTATTTTTCTCCTTTCCCTCCTCAAAGTTTTTTCTTCCTCTTTCAAAAGCTTCACTTGCTTTGCTCATTTACTTCTCCTTCAAATTTGTTATTCAACTTATGTTTTCTAACTACTGCCACTTTAATTTCATAGTATTCGTCGTCTTTAATATTTTCATATAGGGCAATAAAGTTGTTAATGTCATTTTGTGACACGACAACTTTTGTTTTGGGAAATAGATAGAAATTTTCTAATTCTAATTCCCATGGATCAAACTTTTCGTTAATTTTGTTTAGAATTTGATACATTGTAACCTCCTTAGTACTTTTTAACTGGGTTTTTAGTATCATCGATGGATGCTTCTCTGCGAGTTAATCCCCACTCGTCTCTTTTAGCAGGGTTCATTCTGAGTAGGATGCTGATGAAGAATCCATCATTTACTTTAAATACATTTGGTTCTCTTATTAGAGTAAATCCTTCACCTGACCAATTTTCAGATTTCATCCAGTCTGTTATGATAATATTTGACTTAACAAATCTATGAACTATAACATTGGGTGGGTCATAGGACTCCACCCAATATTTAATAGTTTCAGAGTGATCGGTGAATGATTCACCTCTTTGGAAAGCTGTTCCACCTTTCATAATATTTAATCTTCCATTTCATTTTTACTTTTATTTTTACTTTCATACAATTCACTAAATCCTTTCGCATTAGGAGTCTGAATATAGTATAGCAAATCGTTTTTCAGATCTCCTGCAATTAAATTTTTATCTCCTAAATCTGCCACATACTCTTCAGGAGTCATATTATGCAGTAGGCAGACAAATAAAATATCTATGTATCTGCCTACTGGTTTACCTTTTTCATCATACCAAATAATACGACTGTATCTATGGCCTTCCATCCAGTCGTATTTATTTGGTGTTTTAAAACGATACTTCATCGATATTTGGCTCCTCTAAATCCAGATGAGGGAGGTTTTCATCTGGAAAGAACAGTTCCTCGTTTTCCGATTTTTGAATAAGGAATCTCCAGTTGGAGTCACGAGTAATGCATTCTTTGATGATTTTACGAGGTTTACCATCGGAATCTTTTACCACTTCCATTACCCATTTTCCAGTAATTGGATCAGTAATAATATTTCCGGCCTCGTCTTTTTTAGGAACGGTTAATTCTTTTTCCAAGTAGGAAACATGTACTTTGACCGCTCTACCTACAATACCGCGGATGGTATCGTCGTCAGCGCGGTTTTCAGGTTCCATGCGGTATCTTTCAGTTTTCTTACCTTCATCGATTACGACTACCTCAGCATTGCCAGCTCTGGCAAAATCAAGATAGTCGATTTTATCGTTTTCATTCCAATAGATAATACCGTCAAGAATACCTCCTGTATTATCTTTATCGGCCAGTTCAAATTCGGTAACATAGAAGTAGTTAGCTTCTTTGATATTTCTCCGCTTAGTTTTTCTGGGAAATTTAATCTTATTACCTTCTTCATCCCTTCTTGTTTTAAATTTAATAATCCAGAGAGTATTTTCTCCTTCCGGTATAGGAAGTTTGTTAACTGAAGATTGTTCTTGCAAATCACTTTTGGTAAATTCCATTGTTCTTCTCCTTTTGGTTTTGTAGTTTAATTGCTTGTGTTTCCCTTGTTTTGTAATATTGGTTAAAATTTTCTCTATTAACTATTTTATTAACCAAGTCAGCAGTAATATATTTTTCCATAAACGGATATTTTTCTATCAATTCTGCTAACTTTTGTTCTTGAGAAAGGCTAAGTTTGCTCATATCTAATCGACGGTATACTTCGTCTCCGATATGGCACAGTCGATTGATACAGACTTTCAAGGCTTTGGTGCCTGCCGATGTAGAATCGTGGGCCAGTGAAATCCAGTTTTTGTAATCCATAATATTGGCCTCTTTAGAAACCTTTACCAGTTCATGAATTGTAGCAGTAAAGATTCTATATGGCGGAAAAATGCCGTAGTGCATTAGCATTTTTTCTGGCACTAGTAGTCTTGCATGAGCAGTAATTATTGGTGCGTGTGGATGGATACTTCCAGGTGGAGCATCATTGCTCCATCCTGGAAATAACTCATCCATTTGTTTTTCCATCCACCATCCTTCTACAAATTCCAGATCATCCCATCTAACTCTTTCTTTTTTAGCATCTCCAAATGATGATCTGGCAATTTTTGGTACTTCGGCATTGCTAATTCTACTCATTTTTTCATTCCATTCCTTAGCCTCATTCTCTAACCGCCTTTTTAATTCATCGGCTCTTTCTATGAATTCTTGGCTATAAGGAACTATCATCTTTCACCCCTTTCCTTTATTCCTTTAATCTAAAGTAGCTGGGATCTACCTTGAAGATTTTATTTGCCAGTACTAAAGTGGCAATAGCATCTTCTTGGTTATGTTGAACAATTTTCTGGATTTCTCCAGCCAGCCACCACTCTTCTACCAATTGGCCTTCGCCAAATATTTCAATGCCTAAGTATTTAGCGGCTACTGATTTTAGCGAAGGCTTAACCCATTTTCCATTATAATCTCTACGGCTGAAGAACCATTGAATATCAATATTGTTCTTCAGGCAGTGGGGAATTTCTATATCATAATATAGAAATGCCCACTTAATAGTAGGAATATCAAAACCGTCACCATTAAAAGTAATAATTTGCTTTAATGGCTGAAGTTTTTCGGATAACTTTTTTAGGAAAGATTTATAATCCTCGTCACTTGGATAGTCTCCTTTAGTTCTGTCTAAGATTCTATTCACTGTTGATACATCTTTTGTATTTAACTCATTTACCTTATTATTTAAATCCTCGTTACTATAGGAAATACCGTTATAACTGAGGATTTGTGCTGCTCCTTTTATTTGTTGAATTAGTTTTGAATCAGGGAATCTATAGTGAGCCATTGAATAGCTAACTATAATATTAGTAGAAGGGTCGAAGGAGTTTCCCTTTCCTATTTCAGCCAGTTTTAATTCCATTTCTTTTGCCTTATCGGCATAGAATTTTTCAATGGTTTCTGGCTTTACCCGATTGCCAAGTTGTAGGTTTTCGGGTTTATAATCTTCCCTGATTTTCTTTTCCATTAGCGACATTTCAACTGTATTTAGTTGTCTTGGAATAGTTTCCAAATCCAGGCTCCAGAGTTCGATGTCGCTACTTTTTTGAAATAGTTCTTGGTCCCAAATTTTTAATTCTTGAGTACTAAGTTCCATAGTTATCTCCTGCTTATTATTCTTCTTAATATTAGTTGATTTGATAAATAGACTCTTTTTTCGTCTATTAATTCATTACAAAGAATAGTTAGTATACCATCTTTTATTACAAGTGAACCTACTGGAATTTCAGCTTCAAAAAGTACAGAATTTCCATACAGCTTATACATTTTTCTTGCCAAATAAAATGGCAAAGAGTGAAACCATCCATGTTTTATAATTGTATTAGCTTCAATTATGCCACCATTATAGAAAAATAGTGGATCAACCATAACTTTGTCTATTTCCCAGGTGAATTTAGGGAAAAAGAATGATTGGATTACGTTCTTTTCTATACGTTTTACAGTATAGACAATCATGGGCTTTTTAATTTTTACTGGTCTAACATCTTTAGTTGTTACTGCGCACATTTTTTTCTCCTCTTATTTATTTCAATCTTTAGTTTAGTAATTTTACTTAATTCACTACTTGATAGAAGTGGCCAGGCCGCTTTACAGTAACTACAGCCTTGAGAGAATCTTTTGGGCACAGTTTTTATTTGTTCTTTTCCACATACTCTACAGTAATATATTTTTTCTCTCATATTGTCTCCAATGTTATAAAAGATATGCCCGGGCAGAAATTCTACCCGGGCATATCTCTTTAGTGTACACTTCTTATTTTACTCAGTTCATTTTTCAGAAAAATCTGTAGTTTTTCCTCTTCATTTATTTTACCTGGAACTAAGTAGGGCCATTTTGCCTTACAATAGCTACAGCCCAGAAATCTTTCTGGTACACTTTTTCGTTGGTTTTTTCCGCATTGATTGCAGTAATAATTCTTCTTTTTCATCTCTCCTCCAGGTAGGTTATTATGTTAGAATAAAATGTGCCCGAACAAGGTTTCTTGTTCGGGCACAAGGAGGTAACATATGAGTAGTTTCTTTTTTTAGAGAGAGAAACTACAAGAACTCTCCCCCCGGTTACTTACTACTCAGAAATTTTCTAAAGCTTGCACCTTCTTTGATGAAGGTTGCCCTTTTTACTTTGGGTAGTTCACCTTCTTGGGTGTCATACCCATATTTTTTAGCAAGTTCATTGATTTTTTCCTGAAACTTGCTAATTGCCTTTTCGACTTCCGTGTCGAATAAGCTTTTCGCTGACTCAAATTCCAGCATAGCCTTACTTTTGTAGGCGTTGCTGGTAAAGTACTTCTTATTTATGGGACTGATCATGCTTAGATAAGATAAACCAGCCTTTTCAGCAAGTACTTTTAATTCTTCTACTGCTTTCTGGTATTCCTCCCATTTCCCTTCCTTTACTTCCTCTTGGGTCAGTTCACGATTGCGCCTTTTTGCTGACCCGTTAGTTAATTCAGTGGAAGCATTAGCAGCTTCTTCTGCTTGCTTAGCCTTCAGTTGATCTAACAGACTCATCATTTCTCCTTTCTTTTTTTTGGCAATATATGAAATATATGACAGAAATTCAAGGGATATTTATCATACTGGTTGTGCGAAGATCAGATTTCCTTCGTTATTGTAGTATTCTACTACTTTTATATTTTCGTATTCGATAAAAAGGAAGAAGTAATCTTCCCTTATATTTATAAATTTAACTTTTCCTGTAACTATTCCAAACTTTTCGTCAAGAAGTTTGGATACTTCGTTTAGAATTGAGCCCATTTTTTTCTCCTATAAGTTTTCTGAACTTTTCTCTTGCTAACTTTTGTTTTTTTCTTGCTGCTTTGATATGAGATATCTTATTTTCTCCTTCTAATTTCATTTCGTATTCTTTTTCAAATCGATACCAGCGTATTTCTTCTGCTAGTACCGCTTTGATTTTTTCAACTAAGTTATTTTTTATCTGCATTTTTAATCCTCGTGTATAGATTTCCTTTCATATATTTGTTTTTTATACAAACAGAAATTTCCTAACCATAATCCTTTAGTCAAAACCTCTATTGATTCTCCTAATTTTAGTAGATTTCCGTCTGCCCTTGTGACAACCCAGTCATCTATGCTGGGATTTTCCGGGATGGAATCTATAGGATAGAGAGGTGTTTCATACCAGGTTTGATTGTAAATTGATCCTTCTTTTGTGCTAAATCTTACATGTGTTGGTTTCTTTCCTAACCTTTTTTTGATGATTTCGATGCACCTCTCTGCTATAGGTTTGCTCCACTTTCCTATTCTTATAGTAATTGGAATATGGTAATTACTATAAAAATAGAAAGTGGCGTAATTTTTCTTCTTTTCCATTTTTTTCTCTAACTATATTTTTTAGCTTAAAATCTTAAGCTGCCCGGTCTAAACCGGGCAGCCTAAAATTTTGTTGTTCTTTTAAAGCTCTTCCTGAACTTTTTCTTCTTTGAGAAGATCTAATAGATCTTCTCTTTTGTTTTCAATGTCGTCAATTTTTTTGACGACGTTTGGGATCCATTTTGTAATATCTTCAATGGCATCCCAGAATAATGTTCCGTATGTTTCTTTTAACGGAACAAATTTTTCCTTATTTACCTGATCTAACGAAACAAGCTTTGCTTCTTTATTTACCTGAAAGTCGAAATTAGACTTCCAGTTGAATACGCATATATAACCCACTCTCTCCCACTCTGATCCGTGGTGGAAGAGGTGTTTTGCAACGCCGGTTAAAGCCGACGCTACAGAATCCACAAATTCCAAGGCTTCCTTACGACGTCTTTCTTCGTTGGAAGCCATTCTTTTAACCTTTTTTTGAAGCATTTCGATACTTTTCATCCTTCTCTCCTTTTTTTTGTTTGTTTAATTAATAGGTAGAGCGTAATTCTATTTGTGTAATTACACCCTACCTGACTATTATTTAAATTGGTTATTTTGAAAGTAGTATTCTGATACATGCATTTTCGATAGCCTTTTCAGGACTATCTGCTTCCGCAAATATTTCATCTGGTCGCGGAGGATAATCCGCTCCTGGATGCCACATGAGGCGTATTTGGTACATTCCGTCAGGATCAGGGCCGTCTAAAACGCACTGTATCCCCTTGGTTACTGACTTTTTGTTAAGCTTGCTATCAAGCAAGCTTAACAAATTTCCTAAGTGATCGTTTTCCATTTTTTTTATTCCAGTAATTTGAACTCTCGGTAAGGCGGATATATGTATAACTCCGCCCATTTTTTTGCATCTTCTAAACTGACTTCGTTAGAGCTTGCCTTTAAGGTTAGTATGTACTCTTTTGAATCGGAAATTTCCTTCCTTAATTCATATTCTCCCCTCATTAGAAACTGAACTAGGGATTCGTATGCACGATCCATGTGCATATCATTATAACCCGATTCTTCTTTTAGAATACACCTGTTTTGTATCTCTTCTGGTATATCATCTATTAGACCATGAGATACTACCCAACCGTAGTTACGGTAATACTCCGCAACTACTTTATTGTTAATTCGTACAGTATTTTTCTCCCAACACCCTTTTTTTTCATGGTTATCACTAAGATAACCACTTTCTACCTCCCAATTAAACTTACAACTACAGTTGCAGCTGTAAGTTATACTGTATTTATTCATTGTACACCTTTTTTTTTGATGGTTTAAGATAGGTAGGATGTGATTCTGTACTATATAA
>JAWAEI010000014.1:0-4539 GCA_038891475.1 Candidatus Pacearchaeota archaeon
AATATGCCATTTCTGAGTCTTCTTCAAAGGTTATCCTCTTCCATTGTTTAGCCCCTTTTACAATCTTTGGATCTGTTGTTTTTATTCCATCAACATCTGTCCAGATCTCTATCTCTTTAACGTTTAATCCAGCACCGATAATTGCGGCTGTGTAATCACTACCCCCCCTTCCCAGGGTGGTTATTTCATTATCTCTATTTTTTGCAATAAATCCTGTTACAACAGGAACCCCATTAAGCTTCTTAAAAAATTTTTTTACTCTTTCGTAGGTCTCCGGTAATACTTCGGCATTAGTAAAATTATCATCACTGATTATTCCAACCTCCCATCCAGAATATCTTGTGCTTTTTATTCCTATATAATTTAGGTATTCTGCAATGATTTTTGATGAGAGAATCTCCCCAAACGAAGCTATAAAATCTAAAGATCTAGGAGAAATCTCTTTTAGGAGATAAACGCCATTAAACAAATCGTGAAGTTTTACACACTCATCTATAATAAGGTTTTCTCTTAGACTCAGCTCTCTTATGATTTTTTTATGTAAATTTATTATTTCCTCAACCCCCTTATTTGGATTTTTTCCTTTAGCAGATTCTTTTGCAAGATTTATTAAAGAATCGGTAACGCCGGCAACGGCACTTACTACAACAATTGGTTTCTTTCTTAATCTAGATTTTATTATCTCGCCGACCTTTTTAATTCTTTCAGCATTTGCGAGGGAAGTCCCACCAAATTTCATAACAATCATTTTAAATGATTAATTTAGGTTAAATACAGGATATTTATAAAAATTGTTATAATTTCCTATAGAGCCCTTTTCTATAAAATAAATGAATTGTGCGAATAAATTATCCCTTATTCTCCTCATTTTGCTTTATTTTTTTATTCTGATTTGGGAATACTTCTGCAAGAGGCCTCTTTCCTTCTTTTATAACCTTCAAGTTTATTTGGCTTATGTCTTGTGAGAGAACCCTCCCTCTTACACTTTTTCTTAATCTGAGCCCCTTTGGTTTAGGATTAGAAATCTTTTTCTTCCCTCCTCGTCTCGGCCTCTTTTTCATACCCTTTCCATAAGTCAGGAGAACTTTTTTTAACCCTAGGCCCGGAACACCCTCATGGTAAGTAAACCCCGCAGTATCGCTTGCACCACTTATTTCAAACTCATACCCTTCTAATTCATTAATTATTTCTTCACCCAATATTTTATCTTTAAGAGCTTTTCCAAAGAAAACTTCTGTATCTGTTTCTAATTTATAAGTTTTACCCGACTTTTCAGATATGTTTATTTTTATTGGCATAATTATTTATTAAAAAAATACTTTATAAATCTTTATTGATATATAAAAAACATAAGAGATATAAACTATTATCTTCTTTAAATAGGATGATAAAATGGAGTCCAACTAGAATTAATATTGCTAATTATTGTACAATGAGGTATTATTTAAGATATGTTCTAAAAGAAACCCCCATAATACAACCCGAGTATGTGAAAGGCAACTTAATCCATGATATAATAAAAAATTTTTGGAAAAATTTAGGAGAAACCCAGGATGTTGGAATAAGAGGTAGAAAGAAATATTCAAATGCAAAAGAGTTCTCAGATTATGCTAAAAGGAAATGGGATTCTTTATGTATCAAGTTTGAGAAATCTCAACTAAAAAGAGAGATTACTTGGAATTATGAAAGGGAAAGATGGGATATCAGAAGACAGCTTGAAAAAATTTGTTACCATCTTTTTCCAATCTTAGTTGAGGAAGGCCCTCCTTTATTTTCAGAACTTGATTACGAGTTCATTTTATTTAATAAAAATTTTATAGGTAAAATTGATGAAATAAGGAGAAGAAATGATTTTGTTATTATAAGAGATTATAAGTCTGGAAGACCGTATATGGGGGAGATGAAATTAAATTTTGACCCACAATTAACAATTTATAGTGTTGCCTTGAGTGGCCTTATAAGAAAAGATAAGGAACTTGCTGAGAAATTAGGAATTAACGAAGAGGATATAAATATCTTTAAAGAAAACCAGAGGTATATCCTTCCTTTTGTTAAGCAAGAATTTTTCATGGTTGAGGCTCCTTATAAGAATACCGAAGGGAAAGGCCTTAGAATAATTAATGAGACTACGAGAACAGACGCACATTTTTTTGAAGTAATTAAAATGATTGACTCAATTGAGAGGAGAATTAGACTGGGGGAGATTGTTCCAGAAAGAGGGAGGAAGTGTGATTCGTGTGACTTGAAGTATTCTTGTGCTCAAAAAATTAAAGATGTAAATAAAGGAGAATTCACAACAAAGATAGGGCAATTTGTTTTAGATTTTGATATACCGCATTTTGCGAAGAGAGACGAAAAATATGAAAAGAGAAAAAGAAGCATACAAAGGAAACTAAATCTTTTGAAATAATTCACAACACATATAGCCCTTATCGATACCCCCAATTTATATTTTCTTTTCTTTTTATTTCTAAAATTTCTCCTAATACTTTTATTTCTGATTGGGATAAAATGTCTTTATTTTTTATTAGGTTTTTATATTGTTGTTCCGTTATATCAGAATATGCCACCTTAACATCCTTCATTCTTCTTTCAAAATTTATTCCATAAATAGAAATAGCAACCTCTTGCCCTTCAACTGCTTCATTTATTGGTTTTTTCTCGGATTGTATACTTTTTATACTTCCTATTTTTTCATTATTTTCATCTATAATACTCATTTTTTGTGTTATTTTGCCAGCTTCTACTCTTACCCCAAAAATGGCTGGGTTTGTATTTCTGAAAACATACTGATGAAGAATAGAAATCTTAGCTAATGGGGAGATCTCAAGCAATTTTCTTTTCTCTATTTCATTCTTTTTTTCGATTCTAAATTCTTTAAGATTATCTATTAATCTATATATTACTTCGTCTGTAATTATTTTAATTCCTTTTTCTTGTTTTAGGAGCGGGGCAGCCTCATCTTCTATTTTAACATTAAACCCAACTATTATAGCATCTAATTCATTTATTTCTATATTTGCTTTAGCATCTAATATATCTCTTTTATTTATTTTACCAATCCCAGCTCTTAAAACTGATATTCCTTCTTGTTTCAAAATTGTAATAAGAGCTTCAAGTGATCCTAGAGAGTCTGCTTTTACAATTATACCTCTATTATCTATCTTTATACTTTCTGAAATCTCTTGTTTAAATAATCTCTCAATTTCTTCTTTATTATTCTTATAAATCACAAAAGGCATTCCAGGAAGTACTTCTGCCTTTTCTACAATTTGCATCCTAAAACCAGTTGCAGCACTAATTTTATCTTTTGGTACAAACTTAAAAGAGAGCGGTAAGATTTCTTCTAAGATCCTTATCTTCGTTATTATTGGTTGACCATCAATGTTTGCGATAGCAATATGGTCTTTCTTTGTTAGTTCTCCATCGTAAAGAATAGACTCCAAATATTGGTTCTCCTTCTCTTTTTTCACTTCAAGGATAATTCCCTTTGGTTCCCCACCCAAAGTCAACCTTTCTGAGAGATATTTCTGACTCAGTCCACATAAAACCATAATTAATTCAGAGATACCCTCTCCGGTTTTTGCTGAGCAAGGAATAAGTGAGACCTTTTTTGTGAAATCATCTATATTATAAAAGAGATCAGAATCAAATCCGTAGTTTTGGAGAGAGCCTATTATCGTTAAGTATTTCTCATTAAAATCTGATTTTGTATCTTTTGCTTGAAGCTCAACTCTTTTTTTAGCTTCTTCTTCTTTTTGAAAGTATTTCCATCCATGAATGTTATCTATTTTATTTAAAGCTATTATAAAGGGGGTTTTATTTTTTTTAAGAATTTGAATTACTTCGGATGTTTGAGGTTTTATTCCTTCATTTATATCTATTACGAGAATAGCTATGTCTGATAAAGAACCACCCCTCTTTCTTAAATTAGTAAATGCAGCGTGTCCAGGAGTATCGATAAATAGAAATCCAGGAATTTTTAATTTTATTTTATACCTCTCAATGAGGGGGCAAGATTTTTTTATTTCTTCTATAGGATATAGACTAAATGATATCTTTTGTGTTATCCCTCCCGCTTCTTCTTCATGAACAGAGCTTTGTCTTATTCTATCTAAAATACTTGTTTTTCCATGGTCTACATGACCACATACAGTTATTATTGGCTGTCTTATTTTTTTGATTTCCATTAAACTCTAAACAAAAAATCATTTTTAAAGTTTGATATTTTTAAAAAATAGAATTCCAATTAAGAATCTTATCTAATTAAAAAAATAAAATTAACATCCTTATCTTTTCCTTGCTTTCATCTTAATTTTTCTTTTATCAAATCTTCTTCCTTTAAATCGTCCTCTTTTATTGAATTTATAATCCTCTTAAATTCTTCAAGATTCTCAAAAGGGATTTTAAGTCCAGACTTTGTAAAGCCGGTATATCGTGGCCCATTAACAAACTCTCTTATAGTTAACCCTCTTCTTCCACCGAAATCATCTAATCTTATTATAATTTCAGTATGGTCGTTTTTCTTTATCATTCCAA
>JAWAEI010000014.1:4549-10920 GCA_038891475.1 Candidatus Pacearchaeota archaeon
CTTTCCAATATCCTTTTCCACCTTTAGAATATCCTCACCTAATATATAAATTTTGTGTTTTAAATTTTTTATTGTAGACGTATTGTCTCCAAGAGTCTAGGGACATTTGTTTCTACTTTATGAGTTCTGTATAATGTTGAGGCTATATCCAGACATTTTGAAGCTTCTCCATGATTAATAATAATTCTTTTAGGTTTAGGTCTTAAATTATTAAAAAACGCACAAATCTCATTCCTACCCGCATGAGCGCTTAGCCCGTTTATAGTATGAACCTCTAAATTTATTTTTACTATTTCCTCATTTCCATCAACTATCATTTTTGTCTCCTTTAAACCCTCTTGAATTTGTCTCCCAAGAGAACCAACACCTTGATAACAGACGAAAATAATAGAATTTTTTGGATTATCGGCAAATTCTCTTAAATACTCTACTGAAGCTCCTCCAACCAGCATTCCTGATGTTGCTAATACAACACATGGCCCCCCTTCTATAACCTTTTTTCTTTCCTTAGGTCCACCAACCCTTGAGAAGATCTCAGAGATAAAGGGATTTTTATCCCTAAAAATTAAAGACCTTATATTATGACTTAAAAAATCTGGATAGGCGGTATGTATAGCATTTATATCCCAAATCATCCCATCGATGTACACAGGAATTCTTTCAAGCTCTCCAGAATTTATTGCATCATCTATTATCAACATCGTTTCTTGTGCCCTTCCAAGACCTAATTCTGGGATCAAAACTTTCCCACCTCTTCTTATCGTTTTCCTTATGATATCTATAAGCTTTTTTTCAGATTCTATTCTAGGTGGCAATACATCTGACTTTGCTCCGTAAGTAGCTTCCGTCAGCACAGATTCTACTCTCTGATAATTTGTTACTGCGGGATTGAGAAGTCTAGTTTTTGTATACTTATAGTCCGCAGTATAAAGAAAGTTATGTAATCCATTCCCTATATTGAAATGAACCATGGCGCTACCAAGAGCATGTCCCGAATTGTAAAATGTTATTCTAACATCAGGGGCGATATCTGTTACTTCATTAAAATTCAGACATATAGTATGTTTTACCATTTCTTTTATATCCTTTGAACTAAACAAAGGAGTGGTTGCTTGTTTATATGCAACATCTATAAAATCTAAAGATAATAACGCCGCTAGGTCCATTGTGGGATATGTCATATATGTTGGGCCCCTATAACCCATTTTATAAAGATAAGGAAGAAGTCCAACATGGTCAAGATGGGCATGACTTATGACAATAGCATCAATCTCCCTTATATCAAACTCAGGTATATCAAAATAAGGAAACCTCTCTTTTCCTTGACTAGCAACATCTATTCCACAGTCAATAAGAATTTTGGAGTTTGGCGTTTGAAGAAGAAGACAACTCCTACCAACTTGTCTAGCCCCCCCTAAAAAAGTTAATCTAACCCAACCATCATATTTTTCAGGGCTCCATTCCTTATATATTTTTTCTCCAACACTATTCAAAAATTTTCTTCTATAATTGTTATTTGCATAGAGAACTTCTCTTATATTTTCTGTTATTTGGCTTTTTATTGCCGCCGCTCTTCTTATCTGCGGGGTCCACATAGTAGTTTTTTTAATTGTTTCAAGTAAAGCCCCTTGTTTTCCTATAGCCATTCCAGGCTTTTTTGATTCTATTATCACAACGCTTCTTTGGAAATCGAAGATTATGTTAGTTATTTCAGATTCACTTGGAATTATTTTTTCTATCTCCCCCCTAGCTTTTTCAGCATCCATTAAGATTTTTTGATCGGCCCTTAATTCTATTCTTTTTTTTAATTCGTTAACAACTTCTTTTATTTTCTCTTCTCCATCTTTAAAGAATCTCTCATCATCTGTATAAAGGACTATATTTGCTCCCTCAAAATTTGCTTCTTTAATTTTTCCTTGAAGTCTCTCAGTTATACTTTTTAGAATGTCCATTTAAAAACAAAAATTTTTTTATTTACTACTTTTGTACTCAGGAACAATTTTCTGTTCTACTGCTTTAGAAATTCCAGATTTGGTAATAGTATATACATCTATTCCGTAACCAGAGCCTATATCTCTTTGTGTTGATGACTTTATAGCTTCTATAGCTAGTTCTATCCCTTCTTTTACAGAAATATCTGTTTTGTATTGTCTTTCTAAGAAACCCAAAACATAAGGCATTCCAGATCCAAAATTAGCATCATAGTCTTCCACCTTCAATACACTTCCAGCTGGCTCAATGCTATAAAGTTCAAAAGTTCCATCTTCATTCAATCCTCCTAAAAGAAAGCCAGCTTGCATTGGAATTGATGAAAATTGCCTTATGCCATGATACAGTATATAAGCTAATAAGTTAGCTGCTTGTTTGACATTAGGCCTAGATCTTGATCTGAGTTCCTTAAGTTTTAGTTCAGCATATAGGATTTTCTCAATTCTTTTTATATCTGAAACTATCCCTGTTCCAGATAGGACAAGATAGTCATTAATTTGAATTGTTTTCTGAGCATTTTTACTCATTACAACATTCCCTGCCGTACTTTGTCTGTCAGATGCCATTACAATTCCATCTTTACAGACAATTCCAACAATTGTTGTTCCAGATTTTAACACCGAATTTTCTATATTCTCTTTCACTTTAACACACATATTTAATCTTTAAATAGAAAGACGTTTCATTCAAATTATAGTTTTTCCAAGTAGTTTGCTTTTATAAAGTTTTCGGATATCTCCTACTACTCTAACAAAATATAATAATGTAAAACTTTTTAAGTATCAAGAAATTCTCTCTAAATTCTCTTTTTAACTTGAACACTATGCTAATACCTTTGATACCCCCCTCTCTTTTTTGAATTTTATAACTTTTTCAACAAAGCTTTCCATTTTCTGCTCATGACTTACAATTATTAATTGCTCTGCTTCTAATTGCTTTAATACATCTCTTATTTTATCTAACTGTTGCTCTGAAAAACCATCAGTAGGTTCATCAAGGATTATGAGCCCCTTAGTTTTTATCTTACTTAAAAATGAGTTTATTACTTGATTTAACGCTAATCTATAAGCTAAAGCTACAGCAGTCCTCTCCCCTCCAGAAAGATAGGAGTAATCTATTTCATAATCTTGATAATCTATTATAGGAGTAAAATCGTCATCAAGACGGGAGTAAAAAGCGTCAGGGACAAGCATAGAAAACCATCTGGAAAATAATTTTGAGAATTCTTTCTTTAATTTTATCATAACATTTTTTTCGATTAGAGAAATAAGGGGAGAAAAGTTCTTTATTAACCAACTCTCAATAGAAGAGAGGTATGCAACTTTCTTTTTTATCTCCTCGGATTTTTTTATTTTTTCTCTTAAATTTTCAATTTGTAATGAAAGCATTTCTATCTCCTTTTTTAATTCAACAACCTTTATTTCTGCTGCCCTCTCTTTCTTTAAGGACTCTTCTAATTCTGTTTGCTTTATCTCAAATAAGGTGTTAAATTTATTCATTTCAAAAACAATATTCGTTAGATTTTCTAAATGATTTTTTAAAATTTCTATGTCTTTACGAGTAGTCTCATTTATTTTTTTTATTTCTTCAATTCTGTGTTTTTTCTCTTCAGCATCACGGACCCTTAATCTCAATATTTCTAATTCTCTAAGTCTCTTTTCCTCATTAGATACTTCCTCACTTACCTTAGAAATCTTTTCTAAAAGTTTATCCCTCTCCTTAATAAGTCCCCCTATTTTCTTTTTGTTTTCAGTTATATCAGAATCTATTTTATTCAAAATATTTGTTTTGTAAACAGGACCAACATCCTGAAGACAGGTTGGGCAGATTTCTATGTGTTCTAATCTTTTTTTAATTAATTCATTTTCCTGATTTTTTAGATTTAGAGAATTTATTTGTGAACCTATTTGTAAACTCTCGTTATTTAATTTATCCTTCTCTATTTTTAGAAGTTTTAATTTATTTTGTGCTTCTGAAATCATACTCTCACTAAAAGTTATTTTAGATATCTCTTCTACTTGCGATTCTAGTTGTTCAATCGTTCTTAAATTATTAGATAGTATCTCCTCTTTATTTTTTAAGATTATTTTACTTTTCTCGATTTCTTGCTGGATTCTTTTTCTTTCTTCTATCTTTTCTAAGATGGCTTCCTTTTCTACTTGGATTCTCTTTCTTTCTTCGGAGGCTATAAAAAGATTTTTCTCGACAGAGGATAAATTATATCTTTTTGATTCCAAATCTTCTTCCTTTAGAATTAATTCTGCTTTTTCTTCCTCTAAATTTTGTATACTTTCTTCTTTTATTCTTCTTTCTTCCCTTAATTTAGAGGCTAGCACAGAGATATTCTCAAGGATAATCTTGTATTTATCTATTCCAAAAATGTGCCTCAAGGTATTTATCCTCGTTTCAGGGTCTTCCAAAATTATTTGTTTCATTTCTTCTTGAGGAGTATAAACAGTAAATTTGTATAATAAATTTTGTCTCTTTATAAATTCTTTAGGATAGTTTAAAATCTCTAATATTTTATCCTTTGATTCAGTTACAGAAAGTTCATATCTCTTTCCATTAATTATAAGCACGCAATACTCTTGGGATATGGATTTTCCTTTTCGGACTAAATTTCTTTCTATCCTTATTTTGTCCTTATCTATACTGAATTCGAGAATACTTACCCCCTCCGACGCCCCATTTCTAAGTATAGAGGCACCCCTCTGTCCAGGTTGAAGTCCAAAAAGAGCAAACTCTATTCCAAGTAAAACAGAAGTCTTTCCCGAACCTATATCTCCTGAAAGAAGTATAGAACCTTTAGGAAAGTTTATCTCTTCATATTCATAGCTCCTTATGTTTTTCAAAATTATTTTTTCTATTCTCATTTTATTAGAAATTTAAAACTTTTCTAGACTCTTCCGTAAGTCTCTTTATAAAACCTTCTGTTGTTTCACCTTCCTGTTTTTCTATAGAAAGCGCATTTATTAATTGAAAAATATACTTATTTAATGGAGATTCGTTCTGTTCGGAATAATTTTTTATTATATCGCCTTCTATATCTTCTGTTTCTTCAACATTTATATCAAGTACAGGCTCTTCTGACTTTAGTTCATTACTATTTTTGAGAAAGAAATAGGCCCCCATTTTTTTTAGATTATCTTCAATTTTATCAAATTTTATATCAGAAGTCTTTCCGAATTTCAATTCCCCTCTTAATCTTAAAAGGACTATTTTATCTTTTATATCTCTTTTTTCCATCTCAGATATTATTTTTTCAGTAGCTAAAGAAGCATTCTCAACTTCAACGTTAAACAAAGCAACTTCTTTTATTTTAAGAGGCACCTTTTTTATCCAACCAAATTTATTTTTAGAACTATCTATTATGCAAAACCTTCCATGTTCTAAATCTTCAAGCTCTTGGAAATTGTTTGGGAAGATTGGACCGGGATAAACAAAATTTTCGTATTGGAAGTCTATGTGAAGATGACCACATGCGTAATAATCAGCGTAAGGGAGCCTTTCTGTTTCAATAAAATTTATTGGCAGATCCCCTCTTGCTTTATCTATTGTTGTATGTATGACAAAAATTTTAAAGAGGCCAGGAGCATCGTTAAACTCAGCCCTTTTTAGGTCTTCTATTTCTAAATTAGCTGTTTTTCCCGGGTAGCCATATATGGCAGTACCTTTATAAATTGTTGGATTAAGGATTATCCTGCCCCCTATCTCTTCAAATTTAGCAACATTTTCACAAAAGCCAGCTTTTTCAAGGACATCAATAAAAGTTTTTCCAGAAACAGAGTAATCATGAGAACCCGCTATTAAAAAACAAGGAATCCTTGAATCGCTAAGTTTTTTGAAAATAGAAAAAGCCTCCTTAAGAATATCTATTGGTGGAAAAGCCGAATCAAACAAATCACCAGATATAATAACAAAATCTACACGTTCTTTTATACAAAGATCTATAGCTGTTTTGAAAGATAGAATGTTTAGTTCTTGAAGAGGTTGTTGCCTCCATCCACCCAAATGAATATCTGATAAATGAGCAAATTTAACCATTTTACTAACTTTATTTAAGGTATAACCTAACTATATAAATTTGATTGTATTAAAACCATTCCTTCCTTACTCTATTTAATACTGCAATATTATACTACAATAAATCACTAAGAAATTCGCTTATTTTTTCTCTAAATATAAAAGTTGAAATAAGGAGTCCAACCATTAACAAAAATATAACAAGCAAGATTATATTTTTCATAGATTCTTTTTTATAATTTTCATCTTCATAACTTGAAACTCTTTGTATTATTTTCTCTTGTTTTTTTATTTCATTATCCTTTTCCTCTACTGTCGAGATTGTTTTTTGTCTTAAGAAAGAGTTTTGAAGATTTCTT
>JAWAEI010000015.1:0-10679 GCA_038891475.1 Candidatus Pacearchaeota archaeon
CGCGGGAAGAACTTTCAGACACTTCACCTACCTCTCCTTCATTAATTTGACTCTGTTGATTTTCATTCGTCTCTTCCCCGCTCTCAACACCACCCTCAGACTCCACCCTTTCTCTCTCAACCACATTGATACTTTCATTAACAACTTCTCGTACCTCTTCTTTACCACTTTCGTTTTTTTCAACACTTAAGTTTCCTTCTTCACTTTCAACAACCTCTTCACCACTTTTATAAACCCTGATTTTAAAATAAACATCTACAGGGGTCTCTTTCTCACCTTCAAAACCATAACCCATTCCATAACCAGAAAGTTCATTAGAAATGTCGCTGTAATATTGGCCTTCCCTTTCTTCTATATTAACACCAGAAAACTCAAAAAAATCTTTCAGTGTTAATTTTTCTTCCCGAGTATCAAAAGAAACTTTTATTAAAGAATCGGAAGGGTAAAAACTTCCTTCTGAAAATTCAAGAGAGATCCTCCCAGAAACAGGTTCTCCAACAGAAAAGGTCGTTCTATCTAAAAGGATTGTTTTCCCTGTAATTTTAATATCGTAAAATATAAGAAAAAAACCACCTAAAGTAATAAACAATATGAAGAAGATGATAAAATATTTTTTATATTCTTCCTTAAAGGACCCTTTAAAAAATTTTTCTTTGTTGAAAGTATGGTTAACCTTCCTTACATATTTCGTTTTTACCCTACCTTCATCATCTCTATAACTATAATATTCATATGGACCATAAACCCTTTGACCTCTTTTTATATACTTCCTATACACCATCTTTATTACTATAAAATTACCTTACAAAGAAGAAGATTATATATATAAAACTTATTATTTAATATAATCTAAAAACCTTCTACACCTAAACTAACTAACAATTACCCTACAAACAAAGACTACCTAAAATACCACCTTCCATTAGGAAGCATATTTGTGAAATCAATCACAACTCCTGCAAAAATCACTAAAAAAACAACTAAATAAAAAATCCTTTCAAATTTCGCCGAACTATTTAACTTTGGTACATTATTTTAACATATTTATTCTATGTAAATACCTGGCTTTCCTGGTTTAGACTTTTTTGATTTACCCTCTGGATCATATTTCTTAGGATCTGTTATAGAGTAAATTTCGATATCTTTTCCGACCCTAAAACAAATCTCATCCTTATCATAATAATCTATTTCATTTGGGAGAATATATAAAAAAACTTTCTTAACTTCCTTTTTTTTATCTCTAAGAATTTTTAAAATATTCAAAATATCTTTAATAACCTCTTCGACAATTTTATCTTGATTATCAAAAAATTGTGAGATTTTGTGCTCATCATAAGTTGGCCACTTTTCAACTGAAACGAAACCCTTATTTCCCATTTTTTCCCACAACTCCTCTGCTAAGTGTGGACAAAAAGGACTTAACATTTTTACAAAAATTTTAGCGTTTTCTCTTGAAATTTTCTTCCTTGAAATATAATCAAAGAGCCCTCTTATCTTAATTACAGCCAGGTTATATTGAAAATTTTCTATATGTTCTGTAACTTCTTTTAGTGTTTTATGAAATTTATGCTCTGTCCTATTATCTTCTATTTTATTCTTGTTCAAGAAAAAACCTGAATCTTCAAAGTATTTAACCACACATAAAAGAAACTTATAAACACTTTCAAGA
The DNA here is from genome assembly GCA_038891475.1 of Candidatus Pacearchaeota archaeon. Taxonomy (GTDB): domain Archaea; phylum Nanobdellota; class Nanobdellia; order Pacearchaeales; family GW2011-AR1; genus ASMP01. Next base: position 1,670 of record JAWAEI010000015.1, read on the forward strand.
CCGGTGCTACTCCAAGTAAAATTTTTATCTAAAGAAGCAACTGAAACCAAAAACATTCTCAAGGAATCTACCCCATATTTTTTAGATACTTCAATTGGGTCGACAACATTTCCTCTTGATTTACTCATAACATAACCATCTTCACCATAAACTAAACCTTGACCAAAAAGTTTTTTAAATGGCTCACCAAAGTTCAAAAAACCCATATCTCTAAGTACTTTTGTAAAGAATCTCGCATAGATAAGATGCATACATGCATGTTCTATCGCACCACCTATATATTGGTCTACAGGCATCCAAAAATTAACTTTTTTCTTGCTAAATGGTTCCTTAACATTTTTAGTATCACAAAATCTCAGATAATACCAACTAGAATCAAGGAAAGTGTCCATAGTATCTGTCTCTCTCCTAGCCATTTTCTTACACTTAAAACATTTTACACTGAGAAATTTTTTATTAGTCTCAAGAGGATTACCTTTCCCAAATTTAACATTATATGGAAGAATTACTGGAAGTTCTTTTTCTGGAACAGGTACAATTCCACAATTCTCACAGTAAATAACAGGAATTGGAGTCCCCCAATATCTCTGCCTTGAAATCAACCAATCCCGTATCTTGTATTGAACTGATCTTTTACCAAGCCCCCTCGACTCAAGAAATTTTAGTATATGTTCTTTTGCTTCCTCAGAATCTAAACCATCAAAAGGGCCGGAATTTATTAGAATCCCCTCGCCCGTATAAGCCTCTTTTAAATCTTCTGAGTTCATCTTTTTCTCCTTAGGACATATCACAAATTTAATTGGTAGATTATACTTTTTTGCAAATTCAAAATCCCTCTGATCATGAGCGGGAACCCCCATAACAATACCTGAACCGTATTCAGAGAGAACAAAATTTGCTATCCAAACCGGGACTTTCTCCCCATTTAAAGGATTAGTAGCATAACTTCCACTAAAAATACCTTCTTTTTCAGCGGTATCTCTCTTCCACATATTTTTCTTTAAAAAAAGCGCAACCTCTTTTTTCCTTCCTTCTTCTACAAACTCATCTAAGTTAGGATGCTGCATAGAAACTGCAAGAAAACTAACCCCAAAAATTGTATCTGGCCTAGTTGTGAAAATATTATGTTTTTTTCCATTTACTTCAAAAGTTATTTCATAACCAACACTTTTTCCTATCCAGTTTCTCTGCATTACTTTAATATGTTCTGGCCAATTTAGAGAATCTAATTCGTTTAACAATTCTTCTGCATAATCAGTTATTTTTAAAAACCACTGTTCAAGACTTTTTAATTCCACTTCAGTATCCTTATGTCTCCAACATTTTCCATTATGAACCTGTTCATTAGCCAATACAGTGTTACATTTCTTGCAAAAATTAACAACAGCCCTCTTTCTATAAACAAGACCTCTTTCTAAAAGTTTTAAAAAAAAGAACTGATTCCATTTGTAATAATCTGGAGAATGACTCCACAAAACCCTACTCCAATCATAACTAAAACCCATAGATTTCTGCTGCTTCATAAAATTTGAAATTGCTTTATTAGTGTACGATTTTGGATGTACCTCTTCTTTAATGGCAGAATTTTCGGCTGGAAGGCCAAAGGAATCGTATCCAGTAGGATAAAGAACATTAAATCCTTGCATCCTCTTAAATCTCGCATATATGTCTCCTATAGTATAATTAAAAGCATGACCCATATGAAGCCCTAAGCTAGAAGGATATGGGTACATTTCAAGAACATAAAATTTCCGCCCTTTGTTATCTTTTGCTTTGAATATATCTGAATCATACCATTTTTTTTGCCATTTTTTCTCTATAAATCCAAAGCCGTCGTCTAAAAAAGATCTCTCTTTATTCTTACTCTTTCTCATTTAGGTAAAAAAAATTTCTGGGTTTAAAAATTCTTTGAAAAAAATAATTCCAATATAAAACTAAGATTTAAATATCAAAAATCATTGAATAAAAAATGGAAAAAATAAAAGCTTATCTTATAGGGGGGGTAATTTCTAGTAATTCCCAAGAGGCATATTCTCTACACCAGAAAAGTGGTTTTGGTGAAATTGTTGGAGAGAAAATTCAGTACTCTTCTTCAGAGGCTCTCTTTCTATTAGAGAAGGGCAAAATAAACGTCTTCCAAGGAAAAAAATCACTAACCTTAAAAGAACTTATGAAAAAAATATCTAAATATGATAAAAGAATTGGTATAAAATATTTAGTATTTAAAGATTTGAGAGAGAGGGGATACATTGTAAAGACGGCATTAAAATTTGGAGCCGACTTTAGAGTTTATGAAAAGGGGGTAAAGCCTGGAGAAGAACATGCTAAATGGATAGTATTCGCAGATTCAGAGTCAAGAAAAATGACCTGGCACGAACTATCTGCAAAAAATCGGGTTGCACATAGTACAAGAAAAACACTTTTACTAGGATTAGTAGATGAAGAGGGAGATATTACCTATTACGAAGTAAGGTGGATAAAACCATGATTCCAAAAACCGGATATAAATCTTTATAATGTCTACATCCTTTTTTTAAAACATGTCCGTCCAAGATGTTGTTAAAATAAAAGAAAAAATAATTTCCATAATAGCGGCAGAAGGTCCAACAATTCCGATTAGAATATCAAAAAAAATTGAAAAGGACCTAATTTTTACTTCGGCTTTTTTATCAGAACTCGTTTCGGAGAAAAAAATAAAAATGAGTCATATGAGGGTAGGGAGTTCGCCTTTATACTTCATAGAAGGCCAGGAACCCCTTCTTGAAAAATTTTCGGAGTATCTAAGAAGTAAAGAAAGAGAGGCCTTTATGCTCTTGAAAGAAAGAAAATTTCTTGACGATTCTGAACAAGATGCTGCAATAAGGGTTGCACTAAGAGAAATAAAAGACTTCGCTATCCCTCTCAGAACAGAATCTAAATTGTTTTGGAGATTTTTCACAGTACCAGAACAATGGGTAATAGAACAAATTGAATCTTCAAAAAAATTAAAAGAAGTACAAATGATACCGAAATCTAAAGTAAAAATGTTAGAAATACAAAAATCTTCCCCCGAACAAGAAACAACTGATAAATCGAATAAAGGAGTCTTAAAAAAACCAAAAAAAAGGGGTTTGAAAAACAAAATTCAAAACAAAGAGAATAAATTCACGGAAAAAGTTAAGAATTTTTTATCCGAAAAATCAATTGAAATCTTAGAGATAATCGGCTTTGGAAAAGAAGAGCTTATTTTGAAAGTAAAAGAAAAAAACAATGAAGAAAAGATAATAATCGCCTATAATAAAAAGAAAATAAATGAAAATGATATAATTAAAGCATCAAAGAAAGCGTCAGAATTTGGTCTTCCATATATTATTGTTAGCTTAGGAGAGCCATTAAGAAAAATAAGTGAAATTGTTTCTGCATCAAAGAATCTCCATTCGATTGAAAAATTAAAATAAAAAGCTTTAAAAGACAAACAAGATAAAGAAATAAAATGGGGAAGGTAAAAACAAGTTTAGTGAGGAGAATAACCAAAGAACTCGTAGAAAAGGGGATAGTGTTTAGTGATAGTTTTGAAAAAAATAAAGAAATTTTAAGGGATGTAATAAAAAGCAAAAAAATAAGAAATAAAGTGGCCGGACTTCTTGTTAGAGTGTACAAACAAAAATAAAAAATTATCCCACACAATTTTTTTAAATGCTCTTATTCTCTTTTTCTTGTCTCTGTAGCTCAGTGGTTAGAGCGCTGCTCTCATGAGGCAGAGGTCGGGGGTTAAATTCCCCCCAGAGACATTTATCTAATAAAAATTCCAAAAAACAAAGAATTCGGGAAATGTTTTATCAATTAAAATCCTATTATTAAAAAATTTGTATGATAAATTAAAATCTAAAAAAATAAAAAAAGAATAAAAAATAAACAAAAAATGTAGAGATATGTTAATCTATTTCTTTTTCTTCTTTTTTTTAGCAGCCATTTTGCACCTCAATTTTTAATTGATAAAAAAAATATACCTTTGTTTATAAACTTTTTTATATTGAAAAACCGTGTAGGATCCCTAAGAATTGTTTACTAAAAAAATTTTTATATTTATCGTCGAGATAGAGAAAAAGAAAAAATTATTTCTTTCTTGTATAAATTTTTTCCCCCATCTCCAAAATATTCTTCCCTGCGATTCCTTCTCTTAAAACATTAAGAATTTGTCCAAAACCAACTTTAATCTGCTCGGTCGTATCTCTAATCCTAAAAGTAACGTACTTCTCCTTCATACCCTGCTCATCTATTGTAATACAAAAAGGGGTTCCTATTTCGTCGTTTCTAGAATATCTTCTTCCAATACTCCCTTTCTCATCATAAGACACGTTAAATTCTTCCCTCAATTCTTCATAAATCTTCTTTGATAATTTGATCATACTCTTTTTAGTTCTTACGATTGGTAAAACTGCTGCTTTTATAGGGGAAAGTTTAGGGTGGATTTTTAGAACTATATTCTCTCTTTTCTTGTCGTAGAAGTAGGAATCAAACATAAAAACGAGAAATGCTCGTTCAACTCCTAAACTCGGCTCACAAACAACTTTAGGAAGAAACTTCTCTTTTAGATAAATATCAAAAACTTTTAATTCTTTATTAGAAAACTTCTCATGTTGAACCAAGTCATAGTCACTTCTATCGGCAAGACCTTCTACTTCCCTCCAACCAAATGGAAATTTATATTCAATATCCCATGTATCTGAAGAATAATGAGAGAGTTCGTCCTTTCTATGTTGTCTAATTCTAAGGTTTTCTAAATCTACACCCAGAGATAAAAACCAAAGAAGTTCCAAACCTAGCCAATAAGCATGCCAATCTTTTTTAATTATTTTAGATTTAACTGCTTCAGAAATTCTCATTTTCTTTGGATCCAAGCCCTTCTCTTGATCTTCTGACGAATAAATTAAAATCTCAATCTCCGGAATCTTGTAGGGGCATTTCTCATCTTTAGGGCTAACAAAATATTCGATTTCCATTTGCTCAAATTCCCTTAAACGGAATAGAAAATCTCTCGGTGACACCTCATTTCTAAATGCTTTCCCAATCTGAGCTATTCCGAAGGGCAAACTCATTCTTGAGGTTTCATAAACATTTTTAAAATTAATAAAAATAAGTTGGGCTGTTTCTGGTCTTAAATAAGATTTTATCGAGTCTTGAGAAATAGGCCCAATATACAAAGGAAACATAAGATTAATCTCTCCTTTATTTTCAAACTTTCCTCCACATATACTACACGACTTTATTTTCTCAAAATCTTGTTTATCTACTTTTATCTTGTTCCCACACTTTTCACAGACAAACACAAACTCAACAAATTTCTCAACATGGCCGGAGGCCTTCCAAACAGAAGGATGAGTTATAAGACTACCATCGATTCCGATAATATCTTCCCTTTTTGTAACATGAAAATTCCACCACTCCCTCTTTATATTGTTTTTTAACTCAACGCCAAGAGGGCCAAAATCCCAAAAACCAGCAAGCCCCCCATAAATCTCCCCAGATTGATAAACAAAACCTTTCCTTTTACAAAAAATAGCTAATTCATCTACAGAAACACTTTTTCTTTCTAATTCTGATTTATCTCCAGTTTCCTGTTTTTTGTATGAATCTTCTGTTTTCAACATCTCTAAAATCTCTTTTGACTTACGCAAAGCTTCTCTTTTGTTTTTTCCTAAATAAGCAATCGTTTTTGTCTTTACCTTATTTCCAACTCTTTGGTTCTCTTGAAGATAAAAATAATCCCTCCCTTTTATTTTCTTCTTGACTATAAAAGCCATTTTATGATTTAAAATGAGCTTCCAAAAAACTCTTATTATTAATACTATAATAATACTATATTTAAAGATTTTTGAGATAAATATCTAAAAAAGGAATTGTGTAAGGTCTTGTAAAAAGCGCGGACCAGGATTCGAACCTGGGAATACTCGGGCTGCAGCCGAGCGCGTTAAACCACTTCGCCATCCGCGCACTAAATGCCCCTGACAGGATTTGAACCTGTGACCTATTGCTTAGAAGGCAATCGCTCTATCCAAACTGAGCTACAGGGGCTAACAAAAGATTAAGAAGATCAAACATTTAAAATTTTTCTGTTAACCTAATAAAAATGGCAATTATAAAAAAGATTATAATTAATAAAATAACCCATAAAATAATCCTAGAATAAATAAAAAAAATTAAACTCAACACCCAACCGCCAACCACAAAAAAACATTTTTGTTTAATAGCATGTGTATTTTTTAATATTAAGATTACCTGTCTAATGCTTCTCTTTCAAGAATTTCCATAAATCTTAGCTAAAATCCCACTCTATTTTAATCTCCAATTACTCACAGATACAATCACCTATCTCTCAAATCATCACATTCTGAATCAAATAATCTATTATACTTCAATAACATCAAGATCTTTCGGTAAAAAGGTATTTTTGAATATTTTTCTAGCTTCTTTTAAAACCTTTTCTGTATCTTTAGAAAATCTTTGGCTAATATGGACAAGAAAAAGCCTTTTGATTTTTCCGTTCTTAGCTATTTTCGCGGCCTGTTCAGAAGTCAAGTGATTATATTCAATAGCCTTATCCTCCATATCAGAGCGATAAGTTGACTCACAAACTAAAACATCTGAATTTTTTACAAAGGGTACAATTCGTTCATTAAAAGAAGTATCCAAAACAAAAGACACTTTCCTCAAATTTTCTTTATAAATAAAATCCTTAGATAAATACTTTTTATTATTATAAAAAAAATCTTTCCCTTCTTTTAGTTTTTTTAAATGAGGGCCCGGAGGTATCTTAAACTTCTTTAATTTTGATTTATTAATTCTAATCTTTTCTCTAACGCAAAAAGAATAAGAATTACACGGTACTTTATGAACCATAGAAGCGGCTTCGAGGTAGAAATCCTCATTCTCAAAAAACCTACCCTCAACCTCTTCAACTCTTATTTCATACTCATTATTAAATCCAAACAGTTTCAAAAGCAGCCCTAATTGGGTTTTTATTCCAGGGGGTCCATAAATAAAAAGAGTTTTATTATAACCACTAAGAGCAAGAGTTTTTAATATTCCTGCAAGTCCTAAAGTATGGTCTGCGTGCCAATGTGTGATTAAGATTTTTGTGAGTTTACATGGATTTAGTCTAGCCTTTCTTATTTGACGTTGTGTCCCCTCTCCACAATCTATAAGGATATTTTCGCCTTTATAAAAGATTAAAAATGCTGAGTGATTTCTCGAAGCTGTTGGAATAGAATCGCTTGTTCCAAGAAAAAAGAGCCTTATTTTCTCTCCCATATTAAAAAAAATAAAAATGGGTTTTTATTTGTTTGGCTTCTAGATTATTTAAGACATTGAAAATTTAAAAGAGTATTAAAACTCACTCTGTTGTTGAAGCTGGAGAAATAAAAATTATTGTATCCCCCCTAATAAAAGTTAGTCCAAGCCTTCTCTTCACCTCATCATTTTCTACTTCTCTTATATTATCTAATACAAGGTTTATATGTATATCGAAGGCCAAAAGAGTACCAACAAATTGTTTATCCCCTTTAGTTTGTACAAGAACCTCCTTACCCTTTGAATTGTTTAGCAAATCCAAAGGTCTTTCTATTCCATTAACCATTCTTACACATAATTACAAAATATTTTAATAGTTATTTGGATAACCACTTTATAAACATTTCGCTTCGTTCCCTTTCTTGTAATTTATTCTTAAAAAAATTAATCCAAATTCGCTAGAACCCAGATGAATGAAACACATAAACACAAAAAATGGAAAATTATATAAATGAAATTATCAAAAACTATTATACATGAGACTCGGAAGAAAAATATCTGGAGGGAGATACCATAAGTCAAGAAAGAAAAAACTTAGAGAAAGAGTTGGACAAAGAAGGATACTAAGAATTGGGGAAGAAAGAAGAAAAAAAATAAGAGTTCGGGGTGGGAACAAAAAAATAGTTCTCTTAAAAGCAAAGTACATAAATGTAAATATCGGTGGAAAAAGTGAGAGGGTTGAAATAAAAAAAGTTCTCACAACACCTTCAAATAAATTCCTTGCAAGACAAAATATTATAACTAAAGGAAGTATTCTTGAAACAGAAAAAGGAAGGGTGATAGTAACCAATAGACCAACACAAGAAGGTTTAGTAAATGGAATTCTAATCGAAAAAAAATAAAAAGCCTATACACAAAAAAATATATAAAAATATAAACAAAATTTTATAAATAGCCGACCTATGAAAAATTATGAATAAAAGTTATGTAAACAAAATTGTTCAAAAAGGTTTAGTTTCATTATTCTTTTTTACAGCCCTTAGTTCTGGATGCGGTGTAAATATAAAAAATATTAGTCAAAAAAAAGAGGGTAACTTCGAATTCAAGGAAATAACTCAAGACAATTATCCTTATTGCTTTGAAACCGTCATGATTGAGGGCCAGGAGTATTACATAGAAAAACTAGATTCTTTAGAAGGAAGGGAAGAGTATCTTCCATTTAAAATACTTGAAGTTAAAAATTCTGATATATCAATACTCTTAGATAATTCTGAAACAGACCTAATCTCTAAAAAAAATTATATCCCCATAAGAGTTGGGTTAGAAAAAATATTAACAAACGAAGAGGCTAGTATAAACTTAGAAAAAAGAAAAATTAATCTAAGCGGGAAAGAGGATAATAAAACAGGAATTACAAAAATAAATGAAAAAAATATAAAATACTCTATAAAGAAAATTAAAATTTACTCCAAAGATTTTTTCTTTTCCTCTGAAAAATTTGGTGTTAATGATAAATTTTATCTCCCATTATATCTAATTCCTGAAGACGGAATAAATATGGTAATAAATCTAAACAATAAAAAGATAGAAATAAAAAGTAAAAATATTTATCGTCCTTTATTAATTGAACATATAACGGCTATAAAATATAGTGGAAAAGAATTATTCGGAAACAGGGCAAAGTATCCAGATTCTAAATATTACGTTTTAGAGAATATGGGTTTTAGAATGGAAAATAATG
>JAWAEI010000016.1:0-10613 GCA_038891475.1 Candidatus Pacearchaeota archaeon
AGTAATTGGTGAAAAAGCAATTCCGGCTATATTAACCTATGTATTATTCAGCGTCATTGGGGTCGCTTGGTTATTTAATCCAGATTTGATGTTCAAAATAACAAAATTCATATCAAAAAGAACTTTACATATATCAAAGAAAAGAGCTATTATCTTCATAATTCTTTACATACTAACCGCCGTAGTTTTAAGTTTTTTATAATGAGAGAGATAAAAAACCAATTTTAAGGAATATAAAACGCCCCGACCGAGATTCGAACTCGGGTTACGGCCGTGAAAGGGCCGCGTTCTTGGCCTCTGAACTATCGGGGCACATAAAATTCAAACCAATACCTCTATAAATTATCAAAAAATAGTTTTTAAAGATAACTAAGATTCTAATAGAATTTTTTATTCTTTTCCAAGAAAGATTTTATAGCAAAATAACTACCCCCAAACAAAATTATACCTGGAATTAAAGCTATACCTAAGGTTGGAGCTATAACTACTGTTCCTATTGTTCCTATAACTCCCGCTCCTGCAGCTTCAAGAATTTTCGAAATAAAGGGAATTCTTTTTTCTATATTCTTCTGAAAAGGATCTATTTGCATAATATAGCGACCATTCTGAAAAATCTTTACCTTTCTCTCTTCCTCTGATACTAAAATAGCAAGATTATTATTCTTTGAAGCAGAAACTGCTGCGGCATGTCTCGTCCCAAATCCAATAAATGGCTTTGTCTCTTTAATTAAAACCCCGTAATCTTTTACATCCCCTCTTTTATCTATTATTAGAGCACCGTCTATAACTGCCAATCCTTTAAGTATTTTTTCAGCGCCTTTTTCAAATATATTAAAAGATTTCAATTTCTGTTTTAATAATCTTTCATATTTTATATTGTCTCCTATAACAAAAAGAGCCCCCTGGCTTTCTTTTGCTATCTCAATAGCAATTTTCAAAATGCGTTGTTCTATTTCCTTAAGATCCCGTTTCTTCATTTTTTTATACATTTTTTAAAGTTTTTTTATTTTTTTAATAGATGATATCTATGAGCCTGCTCGGATTTGAACCGAGGACCCCTGCCTCTCTTAGATTCTTCCAAGAGAATATAATTCTAACGAATTATATTCATATAAGAGCAGTGCTCTAACCAGGCTGAGCTACAGGCTCATTTAGAAGAGAAAAGAAATCTTTATAAAATTTTAGTTTGAACTATTTCTTTTTTTATATTCTATCTTTGACGTAAACTCTTCTATAATTTTTCTTAACCACCAAGGGGAAAAAACACCAATTTCATAAAGGTGCCCTCGATAATCAATAGTTAAGAAATTTGGATAGCTGTTATACGGTGATAACCCTAATAAATCAAAAGAAACTCTTCCTCCGACTGAATCTTTGTAGATTATGACTTTATCCTTCCAAAAATCTTCGAAATAAGTGTCAGAATTTTTAAAAAAAAGGAGTAAACATCTGCATAAATCCTCAAGTTTTTTATTCTTATCCTCTTTAGTAACTGAATAGTTTAAACCTCGCAAGGTTTCATTAATTTTGTTTAATATATCTCTGTTGTCTAGTACCTTCTCTACCATACTTTAATTTTAAAGGGGCTTTAATTATAAATCTTTTTATTTAAAATAATTCTTTTAAAGTGATAACAAAAGGATAAAATTTATAAATAGTGAGACTATTTTTAAGTAATGAAATACATAATAATTATCTTGACGATTATCTTAACAATTTGTGGGGGGTTAATTTATTCTCTAAATAATTACCCTAAAATACTTGAAAAACCATTAATACGTCTAGGATTACTAACTAGTCTTCTTTTTGATAAACCAAGCCCTTCTGACTGGGTTAATGAAAAACAAATACTCATATATCCTGACAAGGTAGTTATTCTAGTGGAGGGGGCAAGTATCAGCACATATGCTCCAACAAAGAGTATGGATCCTGTTTTAGACGAAACGGTAAATGGAATCTCAATAAAACCAACGAGTCCGGAACAACTTAAAGAGGGGGATATAATCTCTTTTTATCCTTATGAAGGGAGTGAGTATCTCATTGTACACAGAATAATAAAAATAGGAAAAGATGAAAAAGGTTGGTTTGCTATAACTAAAGGAGACAATTCTTTTCAAGAAGATGGAAAAGTGCGGTTCGAACAAATAAAATATGTTCTCATAGCGCTTATATATTAATTTTTTTATATTTTTATATCTTCTATAAATAAGAAGGTATTCTAAATGCTAAATATGTTTATAAAAAACAAATTCATTAATTAGCTATGTTAATAGGACTCGTAGGGAAACCTTCTTCGGGTAAATCAACTTTTTTTAAAGCAGCAACTTTAGTAGATGTAAACATAGCATCATACCCTTTCACAACAATAAATCCAAATCGCGGAATTGGTTATGTAAAAATTGATTGTGTAGATAAAGAATTTTCTATAAAATGTCAACCAAAACATGGTTTTTGTATTAAAGGAAATAGGTTCGTTCCAATTGAAATAATTGATGTTGCGGGACTTGTTCGTGGTGCAAGTGAAGGAAGAGGTTTAGGAAATAAGTTCTTAGACGACTTAAGACAAGCTGATGCGTTTATTCAAATTGTAGATGTTTCTGGAACAACAGATTCAGAAGGGAGATTATTAATAGAACCTACCCACGATCCAAGGGAAGATATTCTATTTTTAGAAGAAGAATTAGATAAATGGTTTTTTTCTATTCTAATGAAAGCTTGGAAAAACTTTATCAAAAAATTTGAAACAAATTATGAAAAAAACTTCCCAAAAGAAGTAGCTAAACAATTCTCGGGGCTTAAGATAAATGAAGAACATATAGAAAATATCCTCAAAAAAAATTACTTTCCTGAGAGAATTTCTTCTTGGAATGAAGAGAACTTGAAAAAATTTTCTTCATATCTCAGAAGAGAAAGTAAACCCATGATAATAGCTGCAAACAAAATAGACTTAGAGAAAGGGGAAGAGAATTATATAAAATTAAAATCATCATTCCCAAAAGAACAAATCATACCCTGCTCTGCTGATTATGAACTAGCTCTTAAAGAGGCATCTAAATCTAGTTTGATAGAGTATACTCCAGGAGATAAAAAATTTGAAATTAAGGGAACATTAAATAACAAACAGAAGGATGCTTTAGAAAGAATAAAAATAATCATAGATAAATTTGGAGGTACGGGGGTTCAAACTATTCTTAATTCCGTAGTTTTTGATATTTTGAAACACATCGCTGTTTTTCCGGTGAGTGACCCAAACAAATTAAGCGACACAAAAGGGAATATTTTACCAGATTGTTTACTCCTACCAAACAACTCAACCGCACTTGATTTAGCTTATTCTCTCCACACAGAATTTGGGAAGAATTTTATAAGAGGCGTGGATGTTAGAACAAAAAAAACAATAGGAAAAGAATATAAATTAAAAAATAGAGATATAATAGAAATAATTACTAACACAAAATAATTCAGCACCTAATTCATTTAATTTTTGTGTTAATCTAACTAAATTATTCATTCTTAATTCGTATTATAATCTTTAAATATACCGCAGATTTATATAATATATAAATGAAAAAAAAGAAAAACCTAAAAAAGCTGGCTGAAAGGATTGTAAAAAGGTTATCCCCTTTTTGTAAGAAAATAGAGATAGCCGGAAGTATAAGGAGAAAGAAAAAGAATCCAAGAGACATAGACATCGTTCTCATTCCAAAAGACAGAGAAATCATTGAAGAAGAGATCTCGAAATTTGGAAAAAAAATTCAAGGGGGAGAACATAAATCAACATGGAAAATTAAAGGAGTAAAAGTAGAATTTTATTATACTATCCCTGAAGAGTGGGGGGCTGCTCTTCTAGCATATAGCTCTAAAAAAGGAGCCGCTATAGGGCTAAGAATAATAGCCAGATTAAAAGGATTCAAATTAAATTCACATGGGCTTTTTAATAGGAAAACTGGTGAAAGAATTGCCGGAAGAACGGAAAAAGAGATATATGAGGCCTTAGGAAGAACTTATAAAAAACCAGAAGATAGATAAAATGAGAAGAATGAGATATGAATTTGCTCCAGAAATTCAAAAGATTACAGAAGATATCTCGAAAATTCTATTTCCTCATATAAGAATAGATAGAATAAAATGTTTTAGAAGTTATGGTACATCATCTAAAAACACTATTGCAAGGTGTCACAGTTTAGGAAAACTGTTACAAAAAGCACTCAATACACAACCAGTGTACGTTCTTGAGTTTCTGTCAGAGAAATTTGACTCTCTTCCAAAAGAAGACCAAATAAAAATAATTATTCATGAATTAATGCACATTCCAATAAGTTTTGCGGGAGGGTTTAGACATCACGACTACGTATGTTATAGAAATGTAGAAAAAAATTACAAGAAGTATGTAGAGTATAAAAAACGTTATTCGAAAAACAAAGAAGACAGCAATGCTTGAATGTAATAAGAAAATTTAAAGAATTAGATGAATTCAGAAATTATATTTCGTCGGTGATTAGAAACATTTAAATAGACTGATTCCCACATTTTATTAAAATAAAGAGTAGGAAAAAGGAGGTAAGAATGGGGACTGTTATTGCCAAAAACGTTGTAAAGAGAAAACCCGGCTATCTTTACTATGTAGACGCAAAAGGGAATGTCTGTGAAGCAAAGATGGCTAGAGGCGGAAAAAAGAAATCAAAAAAGAAGAAATAATAAAATAAGATTTAATATTTTTTATTTATTTTTTGAATATTTTTGAAGTTGTGAATTTAGAATTTTATTTAGCAATTTTTATAAATATATATTTTCTACTAGGAAAAATGAGTGTTTTAGGGATAGAGTCTACTGCACACACTTTTGGTATTGGCATTTCTAAAAATAGAAAAATTATAGCTAATGTAAAGGAGAGCTATTCAACTGAAAAGGGGGGGATTATACCTGCCGAATCAGCAAAACATCATGAATTAGTCAAGGATAAGCTGCTCTCTATGGCCCTCAAGGAGGCAAAAATAGATATTAAAGAGATAAAAGCAATAGCTTTCTCTCAAGGCCCTGGATTATCTCCTTGTTTATTGGTTGGGTTAAAGTTTGCTAGAGAACTTGCAAAAAAACTGAAAGTTCCATTAATACCCGTTAATCACTGCATTGCACACTTAGAGATTGGTAGACTACTGACTAAAGCAAAGGATCCAATTATGCTTTATGCCTCTGGCGCAAACACTCAAATAATAGCTTACGCTTCTGGGAAGTTTAGAGTTTTTGGAGAAACTCTAGATTTAGGGATAGGTAATTTTATAGATATGTTTGCGCGCTACTGTGATATAGGATTTCCAGGTGGACCAAAAATAGAGGAACTTGCCAAAGAAGGGGGAAAGTTTATAGAATTGCCTTATAATGTAAAAGGAATGGACATATCTCTCTCAGGAATATTAACAAATCTAAAACAGAAAATTGAATCTAAACAGTATTCTATTTCAGACTTAGCTTATTCTATGCAAGAAACGTGCTTTGCTATGTTAGTAGAAGTTTCAGAAAGAGCATTAGCCCATACAAACAAAAAAGAACTTTTAATAGGGGGGGGTGTTGGTTGTAATAAAAGACTTCAAGAAATGTGTAGAAAAATGTGTGAAGAAAGAAATGCAAAATTTTTCTGTCCGGAAAATCAATTTCTAGTAGATCAGGGAGCAATGATTGCCTCTTTAGGGGAAATAATGTTCAATTCAGGTATTAAAAGAGAAGATATTGATAAAGTAGATATCGCTCCAAGACAAAGAACAGATGATGTTGAAGTTAGATGGAGAAGAGATTTTTAGATTAGTTTATAAATTATCAAAACATTTTTAAATTAAATTTTGTCTAAATACTTATCTTACAAGGAATCTATAAATGATTCTTAAAAAATAAAAATGGTAGACCCATACACAATTGTTGAAAAGGCAAGAAAAACCGGAAAAATAGAAAAGGGAACAAACGAAGTTACTAAAGCCATAGAGAGGGGTGTTGCTAAATTTGTAGTTTATGCCTCAGATGTAGAACCGAAAGAAATTATACAACACATTCCTCTCCTCTGTAAAGAAAAAAATATTCCATGTATGGAAGTAGATAACAAACAAAAACTTGGTGTAGTCGCCGGGCTACGTGTAGCTGCTTCTTCTGTCGCCATAATTAATCCTGGAGAAGCTGAAAAAGATATTAATGCTCTCAAAAAATAATTATTATAAAAAATGACCAAACCCCAAAGGATTAGAGAAGAAAAACAAGAGAGAAGTAGAGGCAGTGAAAGAATTGTTGGAGAGGCCGTTCCTGCACTTGTCGAAGAAGTTGTGGGAAGAACCGGGTTTAGGGGAGAGATTACTCAAGTAAGGTGTCTGATAATGGAAGGGAAAGATAAAGGGCACTCTATAAGGAGAAATGTAAAGGGGCCTATTAGGGTTGGAGAATATTTAATGCTGAGAGAAACAGAAATAGAAGCGAGAAGAATAAAGTCAAAAGTGACAAAGGGAACTTATACTTAAAATGCCGGTTTGTTCTTATTGTAAAAAAGAGTATAATATACCGAGGGGGGTAACAATCTTCATGAATGATGGAACAATATACCACTTCTGTTCTTCAAAATGTAGAAAAAGGATGAATTTGAGAAGAAAAAGAACTATAAAGAGAAACCGCTAAGACACATATGAAAAAAAACAAAAGGGGTAAAAAAAAGAAGAAAATAAAAATCATTATTCTCTTACTCTTTGTTGCTCTTATTCTTGCAAATTCGATTTTCTTATTTTTATATAACCACTTTAAAACTAAAGACGAACTAAAAACATGTGGAGATGGAACTTTCTATGATACTTGTTCTCTAAGAAAACCCTATTTCTGCAAAGACGGGATTTTAATCGAAATGGCTTCTTTATGCGGCTGCCCTGATGGATTTCAGACATCGAATAATAGTTGTTTTTCTGAATTATATACATCCAAAAAAACCGTTTCTTTAAAATATACCTTCAAGGGGAAACCTGAAGAAATAAAAATTAATGTTTATGGGGGTATAAACGATTATTTATCTAATTTATCAAGAGAAATCTTCTTTCCTAACGAAAAATTAATTAATAGAAGAGATTTCAAATTAAAGGCCATTAACAACAAATTACAAAGAGATTCTTTATCTGATTTAATTGTGCAAATACAAAACAGGGAAAGTAAAAAAGAGCAACAATTAAGAATCGCTGTAAGCATAGTACAAAATATTCCTTATAATTTTTCTGAAAAAAAAGAATTGTTTGAAAACAAATTAATAAATCATTCACGATACCCATACGAAGTCCTCTATGAAAATAGCGGGACTTGTAGTGAGAAGTCCTTACTTCTATCCGCAATATTGAGGGAACTCGGTTACTCTGTTGCTATATTATATTTCCCAAAAGAAAATCATGAAGCGGTTGGAGTTAAATGCCCTCTTAAGAGAAGCATTTATGAAACAGGTTATTGTTTTATTGAAACTAGCGGTCCATCTATAATCTCTGACTATAATATAATATTTTCCAATGGACAAACTCTCAGCTCAAAACCTGAAGTATATATAATTGCAGAAGGTATTGAATTACCAAATGATATGAAGGAATATAAAGATGCAAAAATATTAAATGAAATAAGAAGTAGAAGTATTTTAGGCCTTATTTACTCTCAAAAATTCGA
This sequence comes from Candidatus Pacearchaeota archaeon, assembly GCA_038891475.1. GTDB lineage: Archaea > Nanobdellota > Nanobdellia > Pacearchaeales > GW2011-AR1 > ASMP01. The sequence continues at coordinate 7,669 of JAWAEI010000016.1, forward strand.
TAATCTCAAAAAAGAATATAACCTTTTAGAAGAAGAATACAAAATAGAGTAAATATTAAAATTAAAAATTTATAAAGAAAAATGTTGTTCAAATAACAATGAATCTAAACAAAAAAGAGGGTAATAAAAAACAAAAAAAAACACCTTCCTCCAAAGCTGAGGAGATAAATAAAGAACTGCTAGATAATTTTATAGCGCTTCAAAAAGTAATGGTAAACCTTACTAAAAGAATTGATAACCTTTCTATTCAGATATCAAGACTCTTTGAACTTTTTGAAGTAGCTGCAAAATCTTTGGTAAAAAGGGATTTAGAAAAAGAGGAAAGAGAAAACGAATCAAAAAAAATTCTTGAGAAATTAGAAACAATTTCAAAACAAGCAAGCTTGATTGGAAGGGGTATAGCTTTAATTCATGAAGTCAATACTAAGGGGCTCGATCATTATCCTTACCAAACGAAAGAAACCGGAAGCGCCATCCCCCCTAGAGGAACGCCTTCTTCGAACATATTTGGGAAAGGGGCAGCGGGGTTTGGAGAAACATATCAAAAATCAATATTAAACAAAACGAAAGATGAACAAGAATTTAGAAATTCTATTAAAATAGAAGAAGAGGGGTCAAAAGAAAAATTTATTCAAAAAAAGGGATAGAACATCAATTTAAAATGAGTCTACAAAAACAAAAAAACGGCGGACTGGCATTTGTCACAAAATTTACTGAAGAACTACTAAGAAATATGCCTAAATATAGAGAGATGATGATAAAGACAAAAATAGAGATTAAAGGACAAGAATTAAAGAGGATAGAGAAAGAGAAAACAGATAAAGCTTTAAAAGAAGTAGAAAAAACACAAACAAATTACTATGAAACAGAGAGGGAAAAATCCGGCATTCAAAAAACTTCTCTAACAAAAAAACAGATTTATCCTAAACCTATCTCATTTAAATTATTACCCTCCTTCAAAAAAATAATTACTCCAGCACAACATCAAGAGATTGACTTAGGAAAATTAAATGTGCTGCTTAAAAACCCTTTAATATATGTAATAAGATGTGATGGCCCAAATAAAAATATTATCGTTGAAGGGAAAAACGGGGTTAGCACTACTTTTTTACATTTAAATGAAAAAGAAATAATGGAAATAATAAAAAAATTCTCAGAAACAACAAAGATTCCTATAAATAATGGTATATTAAATGTTTTATTTAAAAATATAAAATTTTACTCAGTAATCTCAGAGGTTGTTGGACCAAAATTTATAATAAAAAAAATAACTCAAAAAAATATAGAACCTCCCATACCTTCATATTTAAAAAAGAGAATTATGTAAAGAGCATTAAAAGGATTCTTTTTAGGTCTGAAAAAAAGAGAGGATTAAAGGTAAACTAACCCTGGCCGGTTTCAGAGGGGGATTGTACTGGCTGTTGTTGTAGGCACTCTAAAGCTATAAGAGTGATTATTGTTCCATTTCTTGTAGGTATTGGCACAGACCTACACTGAGATACAACTTGAATTATCTCATAATAAGCAGCATTATACCCTTCAATCTGCTTGTTATAAATAAAGGTTGAGATGGCCGGTCTTAAAAATAAAGTATATACCAAAATTAAAGACAAAAGAACTATAACAACAACTAAGAGGATTATGACACCTTTAGATTTATCTGACATTTAATAATGAACTAAACACTCTTTATAAATATTTTGTCTCAAACCATTTAGTTTAAAAACAAAAAGAACTTCGAAGTAGAATGAAACTCATTAAAAAAGAAAAAATCAAAAGATACAGAGAGATAACCTCTAAAGCAAAAAACATAGCTCAAAAATTTATAGCAAAAGGAAGAGAAAAAGAAGCAGAAGAAATTATTAATATGGTATCAAATTACATAAGCGACTCAGAATATTTTGAAAAAAAGGGGGATTATGTAAGCTCATTTGCTGCACTAAATTATGCCCATGGCTGGCTCGATGCTGGAGCTAAACTTGGAATATTTGAAGTATCCGATAATAATTTCTTTACTATTAAATAATCCAAAATAAAAATCTTGTTAAACTAAAAATAAAGAAAAGACCATTAAATTAAATACTAAAATAAATAAATCTTTAAAAATTAGAATACCGAATTTATTAAATAAGTTAGATTAAAATAGTTATGGTAAAAATAAGCCCACTTATCTCTGAGAGTTTAAGTGAGTATCTTATTTTAACTGGAGAAGTGGAAGTCCCACCAGAAAAGGTTTCTTTAAAAACAAAACTAGGAAGAATACACTTTCAGTACCCTTACATGACGGCCAGAATGCAATCTGTTGTAGGACCTGAGATGGCTGTCGCTGCAGGTAGGAATGGTATCCTCCCCATTATACCAAGAAGTCTTAGCAAGGAAGATAAAATAGAAATAATAAAAGCAAGTAATAAGGCTCGTTTAAAGGAGGGGGATATAGAATTTGTAGAAAAACCATTAACAGCTTCACCAAATGACACTTTAGAAAGAGTAATAAAGCAAGTAGAATCAACAGGATATTCTATAATTCCAATAGTAGATGAATTCCGTAAGCTATATGGGGTTTATATTCACAATCCAGACAATCCACCAAGTACGCCGAGAAATACGGAGATAAAAAACCTTATGATTCCTCTCCTTTTAAACAAGTTTGAGAACAAACAAGGAATACCTTATTTAGTAAGAAACAATTTCCGAGACTTAAGTAAAGAAGAGATAAAAGAAGTTCTAAAAGAACAAGAAAGAAGATTTATACCAATACTAGATGAAAGGGGTATTTTATTACAAATAGCTTTTATGTCTAAATTTGACACAAACTTTTTGGGACTAGCACTTTCATCCAGAAGAGAGGTATGGAAGGAAGAAATAGAAGAGTACGGGGAATTTATAGACTCATTCTGTATAGACTCATCAAATGCGTTCTTTAAGGATGCTTTTTACATAATAAA
>JAWAEI010000017.1:0-4642 GCA_038891475.1 Candidatus Pacearchaeota archaeon
AAATATATGAATTAAAAAAAATTGGAATAAATGTCTATCCAAACAAATTTGAAAAAAAAGAGAGTATCAAAGAATGCCTCGCTAAAAAAATAGGAAGGGGGGAACCAACCGCAGGAAGGGTCATAGCAAAAAGAGATATAGGGGGTATAATCTTTTCTGATTTAAGAGATTTTTCCGGCGAGATTCAAATAGTTTTAAACAGACAAAAAATTGGAGAAAAAGATTTCTCGTTTTTTAATGATTTCATAGATATAGGTGATATAATAGGAATAGATGGAAGATTAATTAAAACAAAAACTGGGCAGAAATCTATTTTAGTAAAAAAAACGACAATAATTTCTAAATCAACGCGCCCATTACCCTCAAAATGGTACGGATTACAAGACAAAGAAGAGAGGTATAGAAAAAGATATTTAGATCTTATTATGAATCCTCATGTGAGGTATGTTTTTGAGAAAAGAGCAAAGATACTCAAAATAATGAGGGAATTCATGGAAGAAAATGACTTTATAGAGGTCGAAACCCCTCTTCTTCAATCGGTTTACGGTGGAGCTATGGCAAAACCCTTTAAAACACATATTGATGCATACGACGAGGATGTATTTCTTAGTATAGCCCCAGAACTTCCACTAAAAAAATGCTTAGTAGGGGGGTTTGAAAGGGTATTCGAAATAACTAAGAAATTTAGAAATGAAGGTGTCGATAGAAATCATAACCCAGAGCATATGACCCTAGAATGGTACCAAGCTTATGCAGATTACGAAGAAGGAATGAGGTTATTTGAAGAATTAATGAAAAGAATATCTAAAGAAATATTTGGTAAATTTGTATTTGAATATCAGGGAAATAGAATTGATATCTCTAAATGGACTAAAATAACTCTTGCAGATGCTATAAAAAAATATTTGAAAGAAGATGTTTCAAAAGTAAAAAGCGACTATGACGCAAAAGAGCTTGCTAAAAAATATAATATAGACACAAAAAATGTTTCAAAATCAAATATACAGGATGAGTTGATGAAATTGTTTAGAGAAAAATTAATACAACCAACTTTCTTAATAGATTACCCTATTGAATTTTCACCTCTGGCAAAACCAAAAGAAAAAAATAAGGGCGTAGCAGAAGTCTTTCAACCTTTCGTTGGAGGGTTGGAGTTAGCTAGAGGTTATTCTGAATTAAATGACCCTGAATTACAAGAAGAAAATTTTAGAAAACAAGAAGAAGAAAGAAAGGCGGGAAATATGGAAGCAATGCCAACGGATAAAGATTTTATAACTGCTCTAGAATATGGTATGCCAAATGCCTGCGGTGTTGGTATAGGTATAGAAAGAGTCGTAATGCTTTTTACAGATAATTCTTCAATAAGAGATGTTATTTTATTTCCTTTTATGAAACCTTTAGATGAGTAAAAAATAAAAAATTTTTTTATAAGCTAATATTTTATAATTTTTAAAATGCCATCCCTTCCAATATCAAGAAATGAGGCCATTGAACTTTTAAAAAATTATAACACACACTCGGCAGATATTATACATTACTTAGAAACAGAAGCTGTTATGAGGGAGTTGGCTAAATTCTTAGGAGAAGATGAAGAATATTGGGGGATGCTTGGACTTCTTCATGATATTGACTGGGGGATAACAAAAGAAGATGTCAAAACACATCTAACAAAAGCTGGAGATATATTAAGAAATGCGGGATTTGATGAGAGATTTATAAAGATAATTATTAGCCATGGATATGGTTCAAAGGAACTTCCACATTTAGAACAAAATAAAAGGAGTGAAAAGGTTGAGTTTGCCCTCGCTTGTTCTGAAACAGTTACTGGACTAATTCATGCTTATGCTCTAATGAGAGGGAAGAAAATATCTGATATGAGCGTTTCTGGTTTAGTAAAAAAATTTAAAGACAAAACCATTGCCGCAAAGGTTGAGAGAGAAATTATTCTTGAGTGTAAAAATATAGGGATCCCCCTTGAGAAATTCCTAGAAATAGCTATAAATGGAATAAAAAAAATAAAAGAGAGGGTTGGATTGTCCTGAAAAATTTATAAAGAAATTATCCTTTCAAAAAAAATGCCGTTAATAATAAAATCAAATATAAGGAAGGTAATAAAAGAGCTTGATAAGGAAAACGCAATATCCAGTGTAGCTGAAGAAGTTGACATTGCTCTTGAAAGAAAAGTTGAAGAAATATTAAGGGATGCTATAAGAAGGGCTAAGTTAAATGGAAGAAGAACTCTTCAAGCGAGAGATCTTTAAAATCTAGAGGGGGGTCTTCTTTACGAGATCCTGTTAAAAAGGATTCCTGATTAAGTTTTTATAATCTTTTTTATTTTGTTTTAGTAAGTAAATAATGGGGCAAGAAAAGAAGAATAAAAAATCAGACTCTTTGAAAGATTTGAAAAAAAAGAATTCTATTAGAGGAAAAAAAAGTAGAAGAGTCGGTACAAGGTTTGAGGGAAGGGTAAGAGAAGATTTAGAAAGAATGGGATGGATTGTTAGTAGATGGATGAATACGATTGATTATGATAAGGAAGGTAAGATAGGAAAACTTATACCTGCAAAAAGAAAATTTAACCCTTTTTTAAAGGCCCTTACAATAGGAACAGGGTTTCCTGATTTTGTCTGTTTTAAAAAAATGGAAAATGGGCTTTATGAAACAATTGGGGTAGAAGTCAAAAAAAGGGGGTATTTGGACAAAAAAGAGAAAGGAATGTGTGAGTGGTTAATAGAGAATAAAATTTTTAATAAAATTTTCATAGCAAAAATGGGTAAGAAAAGAGGGGGGATAGAGTATATTGAATTCGGAAAGAGTATTTAAAAAAATAAAACTTCATAAATTTATGAGAGAGGTTCTTCGGTTTAGTTTTCTTTTTACATTTTTATTAATAATCTTATTATCTACAACAAAAGCGGGATGTGAAAAGGGGCAAATAAATATAAATAATGCTACACGAGAAGATTTACTTAGAATAAAATACATTGGACCAGTACTTTCTGAAAGGATTATTCAGGAAAGACCCTTTGAATCTATCGACGACTTAATAAGGGTAAAAGGTATAGGAACTAAAATCCTGGATAAAATAAAAAAAGATGGAATTGCCTGTGTAGATTATTATAGGGGGGATAGTTGGATGAACTCTTCTTCTAATAAAGGGATCTCTATGGAGGAAAAGGCTAAAGAAGAAAGAGAGGATACTTTTGAAGAGAGAATGCTTGAGAAAGAAAATGAAAAAAATATTATAATAACCCCTTTATCAATCAAAGAGGAAAATAGATCTTATACCTCAACGCCCTTAAATTTTGAAAAAGAAGACAACAAGAGCATTATGCACCACGATAACAAAAATTATTATGATAACCTACCCCTTTATGGTCTTACCATCTTCTTAATAATAATACTCTTTCTTCTCTCTTTAAGGTATAAAAAATTAAAGAAAAATAAAAGAACGTGGTTAGAATAAAATAATAAAAAATATAAAGAATGGGTTTTATGTAATGTGATGTCTGATGAAAAAGTAAGCGCTAATTTAATTCTAGAAATTATTGGAAGGCCTCCTGAGCATCTCGTAGAAACTCTTGGAAGAATAATAGATGAGATGGGAAAAGAAAAGGGGGTTCGTGTAAATTCTAAAAATATAAGAGAACCCATTCCAATAAAAGAATCTAAAGAATTTTACACAACCTTCGCAGAGATAGGTGTCGAAACAGAAGATGCTATGAGGCTTAGCCTTCTTATGTTTAAATATATGCCGGCCTATATAGAAGTTATCTCTCCTGAAAGAATCTTATTAAAAAATACTGATTTTGGAGACATACTGACAGAACTAACAAGAAGGCTTCATACTTATGATGAAATTGCTAGAATGATGCAAATAGAAAATCAAAATTTAGTAAAAAAGATAAAAGAAATTGAGAGTGGAAAGAGGGAGGAATTCGAGGGAAATAAAGAAGTAAAGGAAGAGAATGAGAAATGATTGTTTTTCTCTTTGAAAAGCTTCATCTTAGGTCTTACTCTTTTGTATCTTATAAAAAACCAACCTAAAAAGATTATTATGAGAATTATTATAGCCCAACCTATATATTTTCCTTTCTCTGTCTTTTCTACTTGACCTCTCTCTACTTTTTCACAATTTGATAAACAACAATTTTCCCCATCTATTACAACTGGATTGCTCTCACATACCTCTCCTTCTTTGCAAATACTACCCCCAAGCTGAGTACAGGATATATTCGTTTCTTCTCTAGCCCCATTGTTTATTGGAACAAAAGATTTTATAAAATTCAAAAAAACCGGTATTGAAACAGAGGTGTTTTCTTGCACAACGGTAATCAGCCCACTTAGGTTCTCTTCGTTCCAACTGGATTTAAATAAAATCTCAATTCTTTCAGCAGAATTGTTTTTTAGAGTCTCTATAAAAGAAGGGGAGATGCTTACATAAGGAATAAGATTGTCTGAGACCAATAAATTTATCCTTTCTATATCTTTGTCCGTCCCTAATAAATAAATAAACCTTCTTGTAGTAGAATTTGTAGCCATAGAGAAGTTGATGATTGGGGGTTCGAACCTAATTGATAATCCTTTAGCTCCTGTCCTTTTTCCCAACAAACTAATATTTGTGATAAGGGTGGGGATGGAA
>JAWAEI010000017.1:4652-10317 GCA_038891475.1 Candidatus Pacearchaeota archaeon
AATTGGTGTTCTCTGACAAAAATAGTATTGTACTAAAAAAAGATGATTTCTGAACAGCCCCTTTGTTTATTTTAAAGTGAATTTCCTTGCTTCCTCCTGGAGATAAATCTATTTCATTAAGATCATTAAAAACATAAAGCTCATTTGGAGTTATTATCCTAACCTTTAGGATTTCATTTTTAAGGTTTTGGATTTCTATTGAAAAATTATCTGGGTTAGATAATAGCAAAAGTCCTGGTGTGACATAAAAATCGGCCACACCTTCTTTTATAGAGAAATTTTTTATTATATCATCACGACTCTCTCTTATTCCTTCTTTATGTCTTACATTCTTTATAATTAAAGAATAATTTCCTGGCCGCTTGTTTAAAAGAATAGCGGAAATATAATATCCATCTTCAACTTTTAAAACATCATAAACTATAGGGACTCTTTCATGATCTCTATAAAAAAAGACATCATCTTGCGTTATCCTATCTATAAAATATCCTGGAATGAAGATTAAGAAATTTCCAGTATTGTTAAATTCTGTGTTTTGATTGGTTATAACAAAACCGGTAACTTTAGATTCATGAAAATAGGAAATAAAGATAATAAAAATTGAAAGTGATAATATAATAAAAATCACTAAAAAACTATATTTTTTTTCCATTTATAATATAAAAAGAGGTAATTAATAAATTTTAGGTTTTAAATACATCTTTAATTCTCCTTGCTCCCCATATCCTTTAACTTCCTTATAACCTCGTCCAATTCGTCTCTCGGAGTTTTTAGTAGTCCTGCTCTTTGAGTGGCGGAAGTAAATTTTTGTGGTGGTGTTACTCTATTTTGAATTAATCCTGTAGTTGAAGTAGGTAGTGTTTGAAAGGGTGGATGAAAAGGAGGGCCCCTTCTATAATCAGATCCGGTTTTCATACTCCTTTCATCTTTTCTTTTTTTAGATAAAAACCCTTTTATTTTATTCCTAAAGATTATTCCGATACTAATTAGAATAATTAGAATTAATAAAATTAAGATCAGTGTGTAACTCTTAGAGATTTGTGACTTTCTTCTTTGAACACAACACTTGTCTCCTGAGAAATCACAAGAAAATTGTACCTCTTCCTCATTAGAATCGCAAGAGACTTTACACTCGCCACCTTTATTCTCACACTCACTTACACCCTCTGCTGTTTGACCCGCTCCTTGTATACAGGCTCCATTAACACAACAAGATTCTCCTCTTTGGATATCAGAAGCGCCAGAGATAACTCTACCATTACATCGCTGGGAAGAATTACATTTTATCCCCCCTAATTCAGAACATGTTGCTTGACCGACTGCGGGTTGGACACTACAACATTGCTGTATTGGGCTCTCACATGAATAATTAAGAATTTCGCCAGTACATGTTCCGATATTAACACAGTATTTTCCTAATGCAGTACAGCTTCTTCTCTGGTCTCCATCAACACCTCCTCTGTCTCCATCTCTCCCGTCTTGAATAATTCTCGGCCAAACTGAGGCCAAAATAAAACCTGTATCAACAATATTATTATTATTCCAACACCCGCTTCTTTCTTGAACCCTCTCGCTTAACAACCACTCTTTTGCACTTGTTTTTTCGTTTATTTCTTCTCCTCTCAATGGATAAAGAGCTAATGCTGTATCATAAAACCTGTTCCCTGATACCGCCCACCATTTATTATCTATTTGCTTTGAAAGTAAAGAAATTTTATAGTTCATATTAGAGGTGATATAATATAAAAATGATTGTGGTAAAAATCTCTGATTGGATTCTTCATCAGAAAATATTATCAAGTAAGGAAGAAAACTCGAAATGTCTTTACCACGAGATTTAAGAACAAAGGCGCTCCATAAGCTTCCTTCATAATTGCATGAGCCACCTACAGAAAAGCAGAGAGAATTTATTTTTTCTCTTGTCTCTCCTTCGGCTGCTGCTGATGAAGATCTTTGGTTGACATATACTGTATCAGAATCCCTTCTCTTAAACAGCAGGTTGGTTGTAAATAATTTATTACAAGATATTACAAATTCCTGTTGCTGACAAAGTTTATCAGAAGATATTTCAAACCAATAACCTTCTTGTGTTAGAGTAAGACATCTTCCGATATTATTAGATATCCTTATCTTTCTATTATCATCTATACTGACTGGATATCTTGAGCCTAAATAAAATATCGTACAATTAGATGGTTCTATACTCTCAATCTGAAGATACCAGATAATTTCTGTAGGCGTTCTGTTTTGTGAAAGAAGCCAATTCTGCTGCAATTCTGTATCCTCTCCCAAGTTTGAGAGTGCTAAAATTGCTTGAGCTGTTCTTTTTAAATCACACTGGGTCTCTCTAGAACTCCTGGGCCAACAGGTCTGGTTGTGTTTAGAACTCAGAATTAACTCCTCCTTACATTTTCCAATTGAAAGAAGGGAGAATATTTTTTCCTCTATGGAGAGAGACTGACATGTCCTATTATTAACAATACTAGAAAGACAAGAATATGCTTTATCTACTTTTTGAAGTTCTTCTAAGTCGTTTGACTGCTGAGCATGAATAAGAGATATAAGCAAAATAATTAATAAAATAATTAATAAAAAAACCCCTTTTTTTCTCATTTTATTTAATAGTAATTATTATTTTTAAACTTATCCGATTTTTTAAGAAGATGGTTACTAGAAAGAATAAGAGATTCAATTTTCTGATTCTTCTATTATTTTTCTAAAAAAAGGTTGTTCAAAAATTTGTGTTAGCCTCTCTATTCTTAATTAAGGGCTCAAATAGGTTTAGATAATTATGTTATTTAGTCTAATCAATAAAACGGGTTTAAAAAGAAATTGAATACAGCCGACTTTTATTTTTTGTTAATTCTTTTTAAGGATAAGAATTATTAATTAACGTATAAAATATATATCCTTTTACTATCCAGCTACCCCGGCAGCACCTCCTCCTCCACCGCACTTTACCTCGTCTACAGTCAGAGTAGTCTCAACCTTCCAAAGTCCATTTTCGTCTCTCTTTATAGTATCTTTAAATCGAGCCCCTCTAACCGTCGCATCTACAAAACCCCTATCACCACACTCAGATTTTACACAACTAAACATGGCGTCGCCATGAGCTTTTGAGCTAGCAATCATGAGATCTCTAGACTTTCCTTTACCCCCATTCCCACAACCACGTCCTTGATTTATAAGAATTCTAATTTCGAAGGGAAGCGGATTAATTGGAGAATAGATGGGACCCACCTTCTCTCTATCCACGCCAGGTTCCATAAGAATTCTAATTTCAGAAATTTCGCCTCCAGGAATTATTATAGGTTGATTTGATGATTGATTTGATCGATTTGAAAATAAAATAACAATGCTCTGTTGTTCAGAATTTACTAAATATCCAATATTTTCTGGTTTTTCTATTATCTTTGATTCATTAGTAGTTTTTTTCCTAAAATATTTGCGACTGCCTCACCTGAAGGACTTAATGTAGACCTTCAGAAATACTTAGAACCAGAACCACCATCCCAACAATCGCAACAATCCCTATTATGGTAACAATATAAGGCATGTATTTATTTTCTTCCATCTACAACCTCTTTTTTTAAGATCTATTTATTTTTTAAATATTCTCTATTTACAAATCTTCCTTTTCTCCATTAATCTTAAAAACATCTTAAAATATTTTTTATGGCTCTTTTCATTTCTGGATATAATTTCTGGATATAAAGAAAATGTTATTTAAAAAAACTTTCTTTCCTCTTTCCTTTTTTATGCTCCTTCTGTTCTTCTTTTTTATAATATTTTTTTAACATATAATTAAGGGGATTTTTGTGTCTTACTTCCTCTTCTGTCGGAGTTATTCCTATTCCTTTGTAGTATTCTTTTTCGTAATTTGGGGGAGGAACTGGTTTGTTTTTATACGTCCAAGAAATCTGTAGTTTAATATATTTCTCACTTAAACGCGGGTTGTTCTTTTCATTCCATTCTAAAATCCTTTTCTCAACATCGCTTTTATCTAATCCCAGGCCCCTAAAAAAATTTAAAAGAATAAAAAGGGCCCTCTTCTTTCCATCACTAAGTCCCTTTAATATTTCTTTTATGGAGGGGGGGAAATTTTCTTCTAATAAATTTGTAATCTGCAATGTTTTTTTTTCAAAAGAAAAATCAGCTTTTGTGTTTTGTTCTCTTTTAATACTTGTAGAATTATACCAATCAAGAGACTCTCTTAGCAAGATATATGCTTCATCCTTTCTTGAATCAGGAATAAAATTTCTAATCTTAACTTTTAAAGGATTCGCATCCTTTGGATGAAAATTTTTTAACTCTCTCTCAGAGAGAACGATACTTGATAAACCTGTTTTTTCGTGTAAAGAATATGGTGCTCTAAAAAGATGTCTCGATGAAACTAAGACAAGATCTGGCATAACCTCTTTTGGAGCCTCAATATCTTTTATATATTTACTATGAATAACGGTTAGGTTTGTTATCTCTTTAATAAGTTTCTCTCTTGATTTTTCTATTATAAATTGTGTAATAATCCTTGGATATTCTGGAAACATGTCTGAAACTTTTATTTTGTTAATAATTTTAGGAAAGGCTATCCAGGGAACAATTATATGAAACCCCTTTGAGCCACTAAATTTCACACCGATATTCTCTATATTATAAAATTTTAGGATTTCTATTATTATTTCTGCGAGGATTTTACTATAGTCAAAATATTTACTATCTATATCAAGAATTAAATCCCACCCTGTTCTTAATTCATTAATCTGTTGTTGATTCATTTCTGTTGATAAAGAGAGTGGATCTTTCCATAATTCTTGAGAACAGTGAAAAGATGTCGCCCCTTTTTTCACCAATTCAAATATATCTTGAGGATATTGTAAAGTATCTGGCCTCTTTCCAAATGTTTCAAAATATCTTGGAACAACCTCTCTATTCTGGGAAAAATCAAAAATGGCTTTCTGTATATCTTTCCTTGAATAATATAATTTTGTTATACTTTTTACTCTTTTTTCTTTTATCTCATCGCTTTTTTGGACCATATCCTCCTCCATACACTTAAGAAATGTTATACCTTTTATATAAATATTCTCTCAATTTACTTATCAAGAAGAAATCAATTTCATATTGCTTAAATAGTTCTTATACTTCTAAACAGTAAGCTAAATAGTAAGGCTTAAAAATGAAAGAGGGTATAGTTTAGTGGGATGTTAATAAAACTCGAAAGTCCTATTATTTTATCTAAAGTAATAGACATAATATCTGAGCTTGTATCTGAAGTTAGAATAAAAGTTAATGACTTTGGTTTGAGTATAACCGCAATGGACCCTGCTAATGTTTCTATGGTAAAATTTATCCTTAAAAAGGAGTTTTTTTCTGTCTTTGAAACAGAAGATGAAGTTCTTGGAATTAATCTTGATAACTTAAGGAGAATACTTAAACGTGCGAGTTCTGCGAGTTCTGTAATAATGGAAAAGAGTGGAAATCTGCTCAATATAAAAATTCAGGATAGAATAAAAAGGAATTTTAATCTTAGTTTAATAGATATAGAAAAAAGTGAAAAGGAAATGCCCTCTCTTGAATTTGACTCAGTTGTTGAAATTAATTCTCAAGATCTTGCTGATTGTATAGATGACTGTCTCGTTGTTTCTGATTCTTGCTCATTTTTTGT
>JAWAEI010000018.1:0-838 GCA_038891475.1 Candidatus Pacearchaeota archaeon
TTGTTTATGATTAGAATTCTTTGTATATGATATTATACTAGCATATGGGGGGTGGGTAGCAATTAAATCAATGCTTTCATCTTTGATCAAATTTAAATTTCTTGCATCTCCAAGAAATGTTTTTTGTTCTGGAAATTTATCTAATGCATTAAAGTTTAATCTATCTCTTGTTAAAATAAGAGCTTCTTTATTAATATCTATACCAATACCTTTCCTTCCTGTAAGTTTGCACTCAATTAAAGTTGTTCCTGAACCTAAAAAAGCATCAAGAACCGTATCGTCTTCTTGCGAATATCTTAAGATTAAGTTTCTTGCTACTTGTGGGGCCCAATTTCCCCTATATTTTGCATTTAAGTAATGTGTTGCCCACTTACCTCTATCAGGAAAACTCCATATAGTTGTAGTTTCTAATTCAAAATTTTCAGGCTGAAGTATTTTTATGTTATTGTGATTACCAATTTCTAATTCAGTATCTTCAATTACAATTTTTTTATGTTTAGAAATAAATGACTTATAATCATTATCCGTTATTTCTTTCATTTGAATAAAATTTTGTTTTACCATCTGTTCACCTATCTTTTTTATTATGATTGTTTAACCACTCTTTCATCAAACTGTTTACTTTGGTTGAAATTTTAATATCATTATTCTCGCATAGTTTTTTGAATTCCTCAAACACCTCTTCATCAACAGTTACAGTAATTGGTATTTTACCCATTTTACCACTGTTAATATTTATATTTATATGTTAATAGAAGTATTTATAACTATTTAAATATTTTGCTTTAGCGTTTCCTTCAGTTTATCTAATTGTTTATCAAATAGATTATAATTCAGA
>JAWAEI010000018.1:848-10210 GCA_038891475.1 Candidatus Pacearchaeota archaeon
ATGTGGTCACCAAAATAGCTATATAGGTTTAATAACCTGCTTTTTCCGTCTGATGTGAGCCAATAGTTTCCATCTGTTATCCAGATAAAGATTAAATATTTATGACTTCTTTTTATATCGTCATTAAGATCGATATACTCGCCTTGATTTATACCTATCTTTGTACCAGCAGTTGAGTAAACATTCGTTTCTATACCAATTTTGGGTGTTAAATCGTATAATAAAACGAAATCAAATTTTTTAGGTTTTCTATCATTTCTCTTATTTATGCCTTCAATGTATCGTTCTGTTACAAATATAAATTTCCCTTTTAATTCTTTCAAAAGTTCTACTTTGCTTAAATCATAATTCAAAATTTTTATATTAGCTTTATCAAATAGAACTTCAGCATTAACAAAATTGTGTTTTTCTAATATCTTTGTAATTTTGATTTTTCCAAAATTTCCATGAATTGATTTAGTATCAACGGGTATTCTTTTAGTTGCTAAATATTCTTTGATTTTGATTACCTCTAAAATATCATTAAGATTTAGATTTTTTATTAAATATTCTGCAGTTCTTTCTGAAACATCAGGAAAATTCTTGTTAGATAATCTTTCGTGAACAATTTCAGCGTTTTTAATTGCTGAATCTATATAACTTATAACAGTTTCTTTTAGGAGAAGGGTAACATAATTTATTGAATTAACATCTAAAGTTTTTTTAAGAAAAATCAAAACATTATTTACATTATCAAACTTAATATTGTCGAAATCGGATTTATTTGAATGTTTCAAAAATAGATTTGCGAATAAATTGTCAAACTTCAGATTTCTAATCAAATATTCAATAATTCTATTTTTATCTGTGCTATTGAGAATAGAAGTATCAAACAGAAAATGGATTAATTGGGTGTTTGTAAATCTCGCTAATTGAAAAATTTCTTCAAAAATCTCAAAAGACTTAGGACGTTCTCTTAAAAACTTTGATAGCTCTTTTATATCCCATTTATCTTTTTCTGATAACTCTTTAATTTCTGTTGTATAATTCTCAACCTTAAAATGAGCTTTTTTAAATTCTTCCTGCAAAAACTCAAAAAACGATATGTTTGAAGCAAATTCTAAATATTTATCGTTATAATTCTGAGTCATATTACATAAATTTAATAAATACTTTATAAATCTATTGAAAAACCAAAAACAAAAGTCCCGGCCCTTACGCAACCACTCTTTATTTTAAAAAATCGTGGCGTCCCGCCACCACCGAATTCTGAACTCAAAATTACTTCGTAATTTCGCCATGACCCGCGGGCTTTCCCTTCAGTCAGAGAGCATAACCGCGATTAAGAGGGAAAAATCCTGTGAATTTTCCCCAAATTTTTCCTAACGCAAAAACTTCTCTTAATAGCATATGTTAAGTCCACTTTTCAGCACTAATAAATATACTGGGTTGGCTCGTTTTAAACTATCTTGAAGTTAACGAACATTTTTAAACATTTTTAAATTTTAAATAATAAAATATAGTTAATAATATGAACAAAAAGCTTTGGCATTAATTGGGATAGCACCTATAACAATGGTGGTAGTAGCTACTGTGGCTATATTGTTTCTTTATCCTTATGAACCAAAAAAACCGCCGAAGGCAGATGATACAGGTTTTACCTCACAAGGCGTCAAGGAGGTGTTAATGCAAATAACAAATTCGCTTTTGATTTATATTCCGAATTAGATAAAATTGAGAATGGAAATATTTTATTCATGGGTAGGGTAATTGATCCAACCAAGTGAAACGCCCGCCAGCCACATTTAAAATTTTCGCGACGAAAACTCCTCTGAGCCTTCAGCTCTCAGTCGCTTCAAGTATTCGCGAGGACTTAACAGCGCTTATACAGTTCCACCTTCGCTCTGTCGCTCAGCATATACCACAAGGGTTGAGTGAAAAGCAATCTCACCACCTCTTTGAACAGGAGAATTATTTTATTTTGGGGAGATTTTTGGTCTATAAACAGGAAAGCACAGACGGATATGTTCTTTAAATCTATGGTCTGTTTTTTCTCCCATTCTTTTATCTAATGTGGGATCTTCTGATGGTTGGTATGGCCCAACTACCCCTGTTCGTGTGTCAAAACTAAATTTTTCTGGAAGTTCAATTTCACTAAAGAACCTCCCACCATATCTCGGCATTATCCCCCAATCTCTAATTATCGGATCAATATTTGGAGTTCGACCAAAAACTAATTTTTGAGCATCAAAAACATCAAGTTCTTCAAGCATTTTTCTTAAAGTGGGAATAACTTGATTTTTAAAGTCAACATGAGCTATACCCCCTAACTTTAGTTGTGGGTCATACAATAAAAGACCGACACAGCTAGCAATTCCAAACGTTGACAGAATAGGGTTGGGGTCGTTTGCGTGTGTTATTGCATATTCACCTTGAATAATTTGAACATTTCCTTGAGTGGGTTGTGCTTGAATACCTAAAAGCTCCTTGTTCGCATTCGGATAGATGTAAATATGTGTTGGTGAGCCGTCTAAAACAGAATTAGTTAATCCTTCTCTATCTAAGAAAGATTGAACTATATGTGTCAATCCATCATCATAAGAGACAACCACCAACCTTCCATCGTATAGATCTACACTACACAAAAGTTGACCAGAAATTATTGAGTTGTGGTTGATATCTTTTTTCCTTCTCAATCTATAAACATTCTTATCACTCGTTAAAACCAGATTATCTCTATCAAAATATCTTTCTAAATGCTTCATTAAATCTAGTGACTTCATGGTTATTGGAAGTTAGAACCTGAGAGTATTTAAATCTTTCAGTTGTTACAACTCTTAAGATAAGAACAGGCCCCTAAAACGCCCGGGCCTTCAACCCCGGTTCTTTTTATTTGGATGTTATAGTAGAACTTAACCACTCCAGGTTTTCTGGAGAAGAAATGAACAGCGATTAAGAGGGAAAAATCCTGTGAATTTTCCCCAAATTTTTCCTAACGCAAAAACTTCTCTTAATCGCATATGTTCTATTCGATTATGCATTTCGACAGTAAAATTATTATACTTATACAAATTAAGGATGATTATGAAAGAATATTATTCAATTTTGAATTGGGACAAATTTATAGAAACAGCCCATCCTTTGTTGAAAGAATGGTATCAGAAGGAACTTGAATTTATAAAAAATCTGTCTGGTAATGTACTTGAAATTGGTTGTGGAACAGGCAGGGCTTTGAAGATTTTAGCTAAAAATTGTAATATGGTTATTGGTATCGACAAAGAGCAAATAATGGTCAGTGCTGCGAAAGAGAATTGTAAAGATTTAAACAACGTCAAAATTTACAAACAAGACGCCAAAAATTTAGAATTTGCTGATAATTCTTTTGATTTTATAACTTGTCTTGCGAATACTTTTGGTAATCTAGGAAAGAATAAAATTCCTGTACTTCTTGAAATGAAAAGAGTTTGCAAAGATTCTGGCCAAATTATCATTAGTGTTTATAATGAAAAATCACTAAAACCAAGATTAGAAAGCTATGAAAAAGATGAACTTACTCATGTAAGAATTACAAAAACTGGAACCGTTTATTCTAAAGAGGGTTTGTTTTCCGAACAATTTACAAAAGATAAATTAAGAAAAATTTTTGATAAAGCAGGATTAAAATCTGAAATTACGGAATTGAATCCTATCTCTTACTTGTGTATCTGCAGAAAATGAACAGATCTCTGAAGGAACTTAAAGTTTTCCCCCAGCACCGTTGCACTAAACCCCTCTAAAGGAGGCGCATAACATTTATTAAACAATTCGCTCGGTTGCACCTCGCTCTCTCTAAATCATGCTATACTGAACTTAATCTAAAAAGAGACCTTAATCAAATATCCTCAAATTTCTTCAATTTACTCTCTTTTTGAAGTTTCTTTTTTATCTACCAATTAAATTTTTTATCAGAAATAACAAAATTCAAGATCGTTGTTTTGCATATAGATATCGGTGATAAAGATGGAGATCTTTAATTCATCAACATTAAGTTAACAGAACCGATTTATTTATCTTACTCTAATCTTTCTTGAGATAAATCCCGTGGGCCCGCGCCACTTCGAACAGCTAACACCTCTTTTATAAGAGAAGCGTCTCCACAAACAACCATTTTTTGTTTCTTATTATACTCTTGGAATCTTATTGGGGTTACTTTAATTAGGATTGGAGTCCCCATCCCCTCAGGTAAATCAAAATAATTTGTCTTTTCATCGCCAGGTCTGAATTTGTTATCAAAGTTGATTGGAGGAAATAATAGAATAGAATCCCTATATTTTATTGAAGAGCTCTCCTCTTCGTTAAGATACTGAGAGATATCAATTACAGGTATTTCTTGATTTTGGTTATTTTTTATCTTTATGAGATACCCTGACAAATTAAATCTCCCGTTATTTGTTATATTAAGACTAAGCTTGTGTGTGTTTGTAAAAAAAACAACGTTTTCAACCATAATAGATACCCCTTCAGGACATTCAAGACTTTGGAATGGAGTATAGGTTTTGAGCCATTGAAAAACTATCCCTCCTATAATTACAGCAAAGATTACTAAGAGAACATAACTTATTATAACACTCACCCCTTTTTTATTTTTATTCATCATATCCTTTTAAGATAAGGCTACTTTAAATATTTTAGGTTAAATTTACTCTAACCCCATACAATATATCTATTATCTTCTTTTTTTTGAAAGATTAGAAAATAAAAATTGAGAGTGTTTTCTGATAAGCTAAAATTATATTTAAAGTTGTCTAATAAAAATATTATTTCTCCAGAATTGGGGTTTATATTTTTATAAGATATTCCATCTGAACTAAAGGATTCTCTTTCTATATTATCTGATATTATTTTAATTAGTCTGTTTGAGTCTTGGTAAGCTATAATACTTAAATTGCTTCTATTCCCAAATATAAAATAAAGACTTTTATCTTTTCCAATATAATCACTATAGTTAATTAAAAAATTAGTTAAAATTCTGTTCCTCTCTTCATGAGAATTTGTCTTGGTTAGGAGATAATCAACTACATACCCTCTTTCTATTTGTAGCTCCTTTTTTATACTCTCTAGTTTAGAGGTTTGTTCAACCCTCGAGTAAT
This sequence comes from Candidatus Pacearchaeota archaeon, assembly GCA_038891475.1. Taxonomy (GTDB): domain Archaea; phylum Nanobdellota; class Nanobdellia; order Pacearchaeales; family GW2011-AR1; genus ASMP01. Next base: position 5,957 of record JAWAEI010000018.1, read on the forward strand.
TTTGAACAGAAAAAACTCCAGTAAGTATAATAAGAATAATCAGGGCGGCTAGAATATAAAACTGGCCCTTCTTTCCAACCATTTTATTATTTTAGAGAAGAAGAAGTTATAAATTTATTGGAAATTTTCTTTAATGCTAAATTCTAGCAAAAAACAAAATTCGAAGAATATTTAAATACTATTTTATTTTAGATTTAGAAGTATATAAATTTATAAATTAAAAAGGTCAAGAATGGCGGAAAAAGATACCATATTCTCAAGCAAGATAAAGTATGATGGCTTTTTTTCCTTTAAAGACTTTTATAAATTTTGTTATGATTGGATCAAAGATGAAATGGGTTTTGATGCATTGTCAGAAAGCAAGTATGAGGAAAAGGTAAAAGGGGAAGAGAAGGAAATAAAAGTTGAGTGGGGTGGAAAGAAGGACATGACAGACTATTTCAGATTTGAAATTAAGGTGGATATTAGAGTGTCAAGAATGAGGGAGGTTGAAATAGTAAAGGAGGGTGTTAAATTAAAGATGAACACGGGTTCCGTAGAATTAGGGGCCAAAGGAATACTTGTAAGGGATTATAAAGGAAAGTTCGAAGGAACAGCCTTAAAAAAATTTCTTAGGGGGATTTATGAAAAATGGGTTATTCCATCTAGAATATCAGAGTATGAAGGAAAAATTAGCGGAGGGTGTGATGAGTTTTTGGCACAGGCAAAGGCATATCTCGACCTTGAAGGAAAAAGATAGCTACGCGACTTCTAATTTTTTTATAAATTAAAACCGAAATCCTTAAATATAGATAATTTTTTATTTAAATATGAAAATTAAAAATATTTTTTTTGTTTTTTTCATCTCTCTTGTTTCTCTTATTATTTCATTAAGTTTAGTATCTGCAATAAATGTAGAAGTTTCAAAGAAGAGCTTAGATGAGATCTATATAAAAGACCTAAGAAAACCAATAGAGGTTACTTTAAAAATAAAGAATATAGGAAATAGCGATTATTTTGAGTTCTATAATCTAGTCGGTTTCTTTATTTCTCCCTCTAAAAAAGTATATATACAGAAAGGAGAAGAAAAAGAAATAAATCTTCAGATAACTCCTTTAACAAATATTCTTCCCGAAAGAGGATTTTATACCCTCCCATACTTTATAAAAAGTAGTGACGGTTCCAATAAAGAGCTTGAATTAATGTTTAAAATAGTTGAATTGAAAGATGTCTTTACAGTAGCAGCAAGCGATATAGAGCCAACATCCACTTTTGTTGAGGTTTCAATAACTAATAAAGAAAATGTTAAATTTGAAAATGTATCGGCAAGATTTTCATCACCATTTTTCAAAATTGATAAAAAATTTGATTTTGGTCCAAGAGAAACAAAGAAGTTTAATGTGACTCTGGACAAGGAAGAATTTAAAGATCTTACAGCCGGATTTTATACTATTATAGCAGACATTGATGTAGAGAATAAACAAACGAGAGTTGAAGGAATTGTAAGGTTTGTAGAAAAGAATATAGTAACGACTACAAAAGAGGAATTCGGTTTTTTAGTAAATACACAAATTATAGAAAAAAACAATGAGGGAAACTTGGTTGAGACTTCTGAAGTGGTTGTTAAAAAAAACGTGATTTCTAGACTATTCACAAGCTTTTCACCAGAGCCAGACGTAGTTGAGAGAAAGGGAAAGGATGTTTATTATACATGGGTTGTTAAAGTAAATCCAGGAGAAACCCGTAGAATCTTAGTTAAAACAAATTGGTTATTTCCTTTCTTAATAATTTGTTTCTTAATTTTAGTTGTAATGTTAGCTATTCAGTATTCTAGGCAAGATATTGTTCTTAAAAAAAGAATCTCCTTTGTTAGAGCAAGGGGGGGTGAATTTGCACTTAAAGTATCAATATTAATATTTGCAAGAAAGTTTGTTGAGAGGGTAAGTCTCATAGACAAACTACCTTCTATAGTTGAACTTTATGAAAGATTTGGGGGTGAAGCACCTACAAGAGTTGATAAGAAGAATAGAAGATTAGAGTGGAATTTTGATCAACTACACCCCGGAGAAAAAAGAATAGTCTCATACATAGTGTATTCTAAAATAGGTGTTCTTGGGCGGTTCGGGTTACCTGAGGCGACTGCGATTTATGAGAGAGAAGGAAATATAAAGGAAACCGAATCAAACGTTGCCTTTTTTGTTTCAGAACAGAGGAAGACGTCTATTGAATGAGGATAAAAAAGCTCTTTTTGATTATCTAATTATCTCCTAGTTATATCTTTAACAGAACTTTTAAAAACTTATTCTTTGTATTTATTTTACCCTCTGTAGCTCAGTGGTTAGAGCGCCCGGCTGTAGTTATCTAGAGTGGAGATTCCATTAAGGAAATTCGATGAAACTTGAAAAGCAGGTTCTGGAGAGACAGAACCCGGGAGATCCCAAGTTCGAATCTTGGCAGAGGGATTCTTATTTTATTTACTGATAAAACTTAACAAGATAATTATTTGTAAACCTTTATAAATACATTTTTCTATTTAAGTATGTTAAAATGGGCAGTTCTACAACCTATAAAATACAAAATATAGTAGCGACGACCTCCCTCGAGAAACCAATCCCTTTAACAAAATTAGCAACAACACAACCAAATACAGAGTATAATCCGGAAACTTTTCCTGGACTTGTTTTAAGAATAAAAGAGCCAAAGTCAGCAGTTCTCGTTTTTTCTTCCGGCAACCTTGTATGTACCGGAACAAAATCAATTCAACAGGTTAATGAGGTTATTAAGGAAGTTATAAAACAGTTAAAAAAAATTAATGTTATTATCAAAATAAAACCTAAGATCACAGTCCAGAACATTGTTGCTTCGGGAGCTATAAATCTAAAGCTAAATCTTAACTTTCTTGCTCTTGAGATGAAAAACACAGAGTATGAGCCAGAACAATTTCCGGGATTAGTTTATAAATTAGAAGAGCCGAATGCAACATTTTTGTTATTTAGTAACGGAAAACTTGTGTGCACAGGTACAAAGAACAAACAACAACTTGAGCAGAGTATGGATCTTCTTTTAAAAAATATAAAAACGGCTTTAAAAGAGTATAAAAAGTAAGAGTGTAAAATAAGAAATATACACAAAAATACCTATTTTCTAAAAAACGAAAATTACAATTAACAACCCCCATCCAGTTTATAACAAATTATAAAAATAGATATTTTATATCATTAGGTATGGATGAGCAAGTACAACTAGGAAAATCAAAGAGTGAGGAGTTAAAGAACGAGGCAAAGAACTTCTTTGAGCTTCATAAAAAGGATATAGGAGCAGCTTTGAAGAAGGGAAAGAATTTTATTTATCTAGACTTTTTAAAGATAGCTGAATTCTCTAGTAAGCTGGCTGAAGATATTTTAAACAACCCTCAAGAAACCCAGCACATACTAGAGGTGGCTATTGAAGAGCTTGGACTTATCTCTCATGTTAGAATAAGGTTCTTTAATTTACCAAAAAGCCAGGAAATAAAGATAAGGGAAATTAGGTCTAAGAATTTGGGTCAAATGGTTGTTATTGAAGGGATTGTTAGACAGGCCAGTGACGTGAGACCAGAGGTTTTTAATGCAAAGTTTGAATGTCCTAGCTGTGGTACGATAATCTCAGTTTTACAAATAGATAAAAAATTTAGAGAACCCTCACGATGTTCTTGTGGTAGGAGAGGGGGTTTTAGACTGGTTAGTAAAGAAATGGTAGATACTCAAAGGCTCGTAATTGAAGAGGCTCCAGAGTCTTTAACAGGAGGAGAACAACCTAAAAGAATAAACGTCTTTCTTAGTGAAGACCTTGTTGAGCCTAAGATGGAAGAGAAAACAACACCAGGTAGTAGGGTGAAAATTATTGGAGTACTAAAAGAAGTTCCTGTTCCATTCAAAACAGGGGGTCTCTCAACAAGGTTTGATTTAGCGATAGAAGCTAATAACATCATCCCTTTAGAAGAGACATTTGAAGAGCTCGATATAAGCGAGGAAGATGAGAAGAAGATACTTGAGCTATCCAAGGATCCTAAGATATTTGAAAAGCTGGCAAAAAGTGTTGCTCCGAGTGTATGGGGTTATCAAGAAATAAAACAAGCCCTTGTTTTGCAGCTATTTGGAGGGGTTAAGAAAATTCATGCTGATGGCCAAAAAACAAGAGGAGACTTACACATACTTCTTATAGGAGATCCTGGTGTAGCAAAATCTGTTACTCTCTTATTTATAGCAGGGATATCTCCAAAGGGTAGGTATGTAG
>JAWAEI010000019.1:0-10107 GCA_038891475.1 Candidatus Pacearchaeota archaeon
ACAAAGAAATTTAGTATTTTTAAAATTCTACCTTTGGTATTGATCTTTCTTCCTGTGGTATTTCAAGATATTTTTTTGGTGATTTATTGTAAATAGAAGCAAATATGTTACCTGGAAATCTTTTTATAATGTTATTAAAACTCAGAACAGAATCATTATAGTGTTGTCTTGCATAAGCTATTTTATCTTCTATTACAGCAAGCTCTTGTTGCAGCTGAAGAAAATTTTCATTAGCTTTTAATTGAGGGTAATTCTCAGCAACAGCAAACAATTTTCCTATAAATCTCTCTAATTCTGCGCCAGCCTTTACTCTTCCTTCAAAATCAGGGGATTTAAGAATAGCTTGCCTGGCCCTTGTTACTTCTGTCATTATTCCTCTTTCATGTTTCATATATCCTTTAACAGCATTTATAAGATTTGGAACCAAATCAATCCTTTTCTTTAACTGAACATCTATTTGGGAAAGAGAATTTTCTATTCTATTTTCTAAAGTTACAAACCTGTTATAATAAATGATGAAAGCTAGAACGATTAAGATAGCAAGAACTATTAATACAATAATCGGCCATATCATGAAGAGAATTATCTTTTATTATTTATAAATTTATTTATTAAATCTTTATTATTCAGAAGAATTTTGTTAATTTCTTCCCAATTTATTACATTAAAAAAAGCATCTATATAATCCCCCCTTCTATTCTGATATTTCAGATAATATGCGTGTTCCCAGACGTCACATGCGATAAGCGGTATTTCCCCCTTGGATAATGGAGTATCTTGATTCTTAGTTTGTATTATCTTCAATCTCCCTTTTTTGTTTAACACAAGCCACACCCAACCAGATCCAAACAAACTTAAAGCACAACTTTTAAATATTCTTCTAAATTCCTCAACACCTCCAAACTCCTTATTTATCCTTTCTAAAATAATCCCCCCAATTTTCACATCTTTTTTTAAGATTCTCCAAAAGAAGCTATGGTTGAAATGTCCACCTGCATTGTTTCTTATAGTCTTTCTTCTATCTCGTGGTAACTTTTCTAAATATTTCAACAATTCCTCAACCTCTTTATTTTCAAGGTCAGTGCCTTCTAAAGCTTTGTTTAAATTATCTACATAAGCTTGATGGTGTTTTGAGTAATGTATTTCCATGGTTCTTGCATCTATATAAGGTTCAAGAGAATTGTAAGCGTAGCCAAGAGGAGGTAATTGGTGTTTCATAATCAAAGAAAACAACATTAATTCTTTTAAATTTTTCCTATCCCAATACTAGTAATTTTTAATGATTTTCTTTTAATGATTTTCTGGTTTGAAATAGGGGGAACAACTTTCTAATATAAATGAAAAAATACTCATTTAACTCAAATTCGAAATTATTTGTTCATTTTTCACAATTTCTATTTTTATGGCTTCGAGAAAAAAGACGAAAATCTTGTAGAGACAGGCTTAAAATAATATTTTAATTTCTCTAATTCATTTATTTAATTCTTCTTTTGTCAATTAAAATATTCACTCTTTTTTAGAAATTTTTATCCCCCCTTCACCGATTATTTTATAAGCTCCTATATTATCTAATCTATTTCATCTTGTTTTTGGTAAGTTTAAATAAAGGCTTTGCATTTAAAGATTTTAACATAACTTAACTAAAAATACATGGCTTTTAATAAAACCCCCTAAAATAATAAAAATTAACATTAAATTAAATAACATTAAATTAAAAATAAGTTGGTAAGCATATTTATTAAAAACTCAAACCTCATTGAACTCTATAAAAAAGTAATTTTAAAACGACCACATTATACGATAAAGTTCCTATGGGGGGATTATGTTTGGTTTATGTTAATTAATAACCCTTTACTTTTTGATGTCGTAAATGTTTTTGTTTATAATCCAAAACCAAAAAATATAAAAACAACCCCACAATAATAAGTATCATAAAAATGGAAGAAACTAAGTCCGATAAAAACCCTGGTAAATATATCACATTAAAAAAAAGCGACTTATGGAAGTATTCAACAATCTTACTTCTAATTGTCTTATTTATTATTGGTGCCGTTTATTTCTTTAATAAACTTAATATATCTGGAAAGGCCACTACGATTCCCCCATCAAATAGGCTATTACAAGTTTCTGTAGATATAGATAATGATGCGATTCTTGGGGATAAAAATGCTCCAATAACTATAATAGAATTTTCAGACTACCAATGTCCATTTTGTAGAAAATTTTGGAGTGAGACCTATCCCCTTTTAAAATCAAATTACATAGAAACCGGTAAGGTAAGGCTTGTTTTTAGAGATTTTCCAATATCAAGCCTACATCCAATGGCCCAGCCATCTGCAGAAGCAGCGGAGTGTGTTAGAGAAAAGGGAGGTGATTTAGCATACTATAGATATCACGATAAAATTTTTGAGGAGCAAAATAAATTAGATTCAGGAAATCCAAAAGGGCCCGTAACTCGAACAGTTTCTTATACAGCAGATGATTTAAAAAGATGGGCAAGAGAGATAGGGTACAACATAGATTCATGTCTTGATTCAAGAAAATTTAGCTCAGAAGTTCAAAAAGATTTAAATGATGCAGCGGCAGCAGGAGTGGAAGGAACTCCATATTTCATAATTATGAAAAGCGGCGATACAAAAGGAACCCCGTTGAGTGGGGCGCATCCATACTCTGAATTTGAAAAAATAATAGAATCCTTACTACAATCATAAAGATTAAGCAAAGGAATAGAGATACTCTCTAATATTTAAAAAAGGCATCTATAAACAAATATTAAGTTTCTACTCAAGATTTAAAAAGCCTATTTTTTTATATTAAAAATAATATGGCAAAGAAAAGAGAAGAGGACAACGATATAATAAACATTCCAATAAGATATTTTTTAATAGTTCTTTTATTCATTTTAACCATCGCCATTCTTTATTTTTTGATTAGTTCTGATTTTTTTGGAGGGGAAAAGAGGGCTAGGGAGAGTTTATTAAATTTTTTTAGCGAAAATTACCCAAATAAAAATATCGAGGTGATCTCAGTTACTAAAGAGGGATATTTTTATTATTTTGAATTAAGAATTGACGGAGATGAAATACAAGCCTATGTTACAAAAGACGGAAAATACGCGACCCCAATCTTAATTCCTATAAGATAAAATGTACGGATATAAAGATCTTTGGATAATTGGTACACGGAAAATTCTTGAAGACACTTTTTTAATAGGAATAAGTGTTTTAGGGCTTCTGATGCTTCTTTCTATCTTTTTAGGTTTTTATCTTTATTTTTCTCTTTCTTGGCAAGAAATTGCTAAAAAAATAGGTTATAAAAAAAGCTGGCTTGCCTGGATACCTTTTGCAAATATTTCTATGTGGTTCCAGATGGGAGGTTTTCATTGGGCCTTTATTTTTTTAATTTTTATTCCTATTCTTGGATGGATTGCTTTAGATGTTTTGTTTGTGATTTCTAATTGGCGAGTGTTTGAGAAATTAGGTTATGAAGGGTGGCTAAGCTTGTTTTATCTTTTTAATATTATAAATTTCTTCGCCGGAGTTCTTGCTTATGCCATTGTCGTAGGGATTGTTGCATGGGGCAGAAAAAAATAGTTATTAATTATTTCTAGACATATATTTTCAACTAGATTTTTCTGTAATTTAGATATAATCTTTCAAGAATTTTAATTACCTCATTTCTTTCTTCAGCACTAACAAAACCTTTCCAATCTAGAAGAGCGAAATCGAGTTGTTCTTCTGTTTTTTCAATTGCTTCTCTAATCATTTCTTCAGTTATTGGAGATACATACTTAGGTATTACATGAGATATTGCTATGTTGGATTTATTTTGTAAATTATTAAATTTTTGACAGTAGTGTGGCCCTCCAATTCCAATGGCTATTTCCCTATAAGGATTATATTCAAATTCTTGAATAGTATCTGAGATTGTCTTTGCTATAACAAATGATGCCCTTCTATCGTTCCACTCTCTTTCAGAAGATCCGACTTCAACAAAAATACAAGGTTTTTCAATGAGTGGCCCGTGATGTGTTGCTTCCATTGAGACATTATAATTCCCAAGAGAAAACTTTTTGACGTTTTCATGTAACTTCTCAAATAAATATTTAAAAAATAACGCTGAGCTTCTACATATTTTTCCATCTTCCCCCCCAAACTCAGCAGAACGCCAATTCCCAGGCGCATGTATACATAAAACCCTCTCTTTTGACTTTGATTCATGTTTTGATGCGAAGATTATAAAATCATAAGAATTGATCTTATCTAAGTCCAAATTTGTTGTATAAAGAATCTCTTTATCAACCAAGTAAAATTTAAAATTTCCGAACTGACTTAATTGCGTAGTTATATTTATACCAGCCTTATCAAGTTTACTTGCTACTATCAGAAAATTTTTATAATTCATGAAATCTAATAAAATATAGAATATAAAAGTTTTTTTAGTGTAATGCGTCTCAAAAAAATCTTGGCCCCCCAGTTCTTTGAATACTAAACTTTCTCAGAAAGCAAAAACATATAAAAATAATTTAATCTTTTTTAAAAGATGTACTACTTAGTAAAGATATTTATAGGTTCTATTGTGGTATTCTCTGGATTTTTTTTAGGAGAATTATTAGCAAAAATAACAAAAGAGGAATTAAGGGCTGGTCAAAGATGGTTTAAGATTCTTCTCCTTCTAAGTTTTCTTGGGGCTATCTTTAGTTTATTAACTTTAAATGATGTTATTTTATTTACTCTACTCTTCATAATATCAATAACAATTAAGAGTATAATAATCAATAAAAACAAGAAAAATAAAATAACAAAAAATCTTTTCAAATTTATTCAAATTATTTGCTCTTTTTCTTTTTCTTTGCCATGGCTATTACCTCTTTTTATTTTAAAAAAAAGAAATTTATTTTTTTAAATTTATAGTATTACTAAAAAGGAGCTTCATAGATAATTTAATAAATTTAAAAAATTTCTTAAAAAAATGCTTTATCTGATTGGTCTTGGATTAAATGAAAAAGGAATCTCTATAGAAGGACTTTACTTTGCAAAGAAGTGTAGAAAAATTTATTTAGAATCCTATACTGTTGATTTTCCTTATTCTATAGAAAGGCTAAGAAGAATAATAGGAAAAAAGATAATAGTAGTTGATAGAGAATTTATAGAATCAAATAAAATTTTAGATGAAGCGAGAGGTTATAATACCGCTCTTCTAATTTATGGTTCACCTCTCTTCGCTACCACCCACACTTCCTTAATTTTGGAAGCTAACCGGTTGGGGATTAAGACAAAGACAATCCATAGTGCTTCAATTTTGGATGCAATAGCCGATACGGGCCTTCATCTTTATAAATTTGGAAAAATTGCTTCAATACCTAGACACGAAGCGTATAGTTTCGGAGAAATAATTAAAGCGAATCTAAAGAATAATGCTCATACTTTAGTTCTTATTGATATAGGATTAGAGTTAGGAGAATCTTTGGATAAGTTAGAGAGGGCTAGTGCAAAACAGAAGATCAACCTTGAGAGAATAATTGTTTATTCAAGGGCAGGGAATAGAGGTGCTAAAATTCTTTATGATAGTATTAAGAGGTTAAAAAACAAAAAAATAAAAAAACCATTTTGTATCATAATCCCAACAAATTTACATTTTACAGAAGAAAATTTTTTGGAAAAAGTTAAAAGAAGCTAAAAGACAATTTTAAAAAAGTGGATTTCGTTTAGTTAAAATGTATAATTTCAAAGAGATTGAAGAAGAAGCAAAAAAAATATGGAAATTAAAAGAGAAAGAGATAAAAAAAGCTTTGAAAGACGATAAAAAGAAAAAAATCTTTTCTTTTTTAGAAGGGCCACCAACCGCAAATGCTCCACCAGGAATTCATCATCTCGAAGTTAGGACTTATAAAGATGTAATTTGTAGATTCAAATTTATGAATGGTTTTTCAGTTCCAAGAAAAGGAGGATGGGACTGTCACGGCCTACCTGTAGAAGTACAAGTTGAGAAAAAGCTCGGTTTGAAAACAAAGAAAGAGGTATTAAACTATGGTATTAAAAATTTTGTTGAGAAATGTAGGCAAGATGTTTTTTCTTATATAAAAGAGTGGGAGAGATCAACGAAAGAACTTGCATATATGATTGATTTAGATAATCCCTATATAACTTTGGATAATGATTATATTGAAAGCGTTTGGTGGAGTTTAAAAGAATTATACAAAAAAAAGATGTTATATGAAGGCCGCAAGGTTGTACAATTTTGCCCAAGATGTGAAACCCCTCTTTCAAGCCATGAGGTCTCTATAGGTTATAGAGATGTAAGTGAGGAATCTGTTTATGTCTTTTTTGAAATATTAGGTAAAAGAAAAGAGTATTTTTTAGTCTGGACAACCACCCCTTGGACGCTTCCTGGAAATGTTGCACTTGCAGTTGGAAAGGACATCGAATATGTTAAAATCATGCTTGAGAATGGAAATATACTCATTCTAAGCAAAGAAAGATTAAATGTTATTAAAGAACCTTATAAAATAATCCAAGAAATGAAAGGTAGAGATTTACTAGGAATTAAGTATTCCCCCATTTTTGATATAGCGGAATTAAAGAATGAAAATTCTCATAAAGTTATTCCGGCTGAATTTGTTACAACTGAAGATGGGACAGGAATAGTCCATATAGCTGTTATGTATGGTGAAGAGGATTATGAAGTAGGACTTAAGGAAAATTTACCTGCTGTTCACATTATTGGTCAAGACGGGCGGTTTTTAGATTTAGTTCCAAAATTTTCAGGTCGGTTTGTGAAAGATGCAGAAAAGGAAATAATTAATGAATTGAAAGAGATGGGGCTACTTTATAAGACAGAGAATATCGTGCATAGTTATCCCTTTTGTTGGAGATGTGATACTCCCCTTCTTTATTATGCTGTAAATTCATGGTTTATCGCAGTGTCGAAAGTTAGAGATAAATTGGTTAAGATTAACGAGAAAATAAATTGGGAGCCTAAACATATAAAGTATGGAAGATTTGGTAATTGGTTAGAATCATCAAAAGACTGGGCTCTCTCCAGGTTTAAATTCTTTGGAACCCCTCTACCTATATGGGAGTGTTCTAAGTGTGGTGAGAGAAGAATAATCGGGAGCATTAAAGAAATTAAAAAATATTCTTTAAAGAAAATAAAGGATAATAAGATAGATCTTCATAGGCCTTGGATTGATGATATAAAGCTAAAGTGTAAGTGTAACGGCGAAATGTCAAGGCTTCCAGACGTCATAGATTGTTGGTATGATTCCGGTGCAGCGAGTTTTGCTCAGTTTCACTATCCATTTGAAAACAAAAGAGAGTTTAAGAGGAGGTTCCCCTATGATTATATAGCAGAAGCAATTGATCAGACGAGAGGATGGTTTTATACTCTACATGTTCTATCTACAATTTTATTTAATAAGCCAGCGTATAAAAACGTTATATGTGCAGGACATGTTGTTGATGAAAAAGGGGAAAAAATGTCGAAGTCAAAAGGAAATGTAATAAATCCGGATGAGATGATTAATAAAGTAGGAGTAGACGCTATAAGGGCACAATTCTGCATAACTGATGCAGGAAGCACTAAAAGGTTCTCTTACAATCTAGTAAAAGAATCAGTTTTACCTTTCCTTATTATTCTGTATAACACTAATAAATATTATCTTCAAATGGAGGATCGTAGATTAAAAAGAGAGAGAATAGAAGATAAATGGATTCTAAGCAGATTAAATTCCCTAATAAGAGATGTAACAGAGAATTTGAATAATTTTTTGATTGATGTGGCATTTCAGAAAATAATAAATTTTGTGGTTAATGACTTTTCTAGAACTTATATTAAAATCACTAGGAATAGGGAAGATAACAAAGAAGTAGTAAAAGAGATCTTGAAAAAGGTTTCTTTAATCCTTGCACCATTCATCCCACATATAACTGAATTTATATACAAAAACTTTTCTAAACAATCAGTTCATCTTTCTAAATGGCCAAAACCGGATTCTAGAAGAATCTCTCCACGACTTGAAGGGAGGTTTAATACTGTTATAAAAATTATTGAAAGAGGGTTAGCAGAAAGGGACAAAGCAGGGATTAATCTAAGATGGCCTTTGTATAAGGCGATTATCCACGCACCTAAAGAAGAAAAGGTAGAAGAATTTAGAGACATTATTCTTTCCCAATTAAATATTAAAGATTTTGAGTTAAGGGAATTAGGAGATAACAAAAATATAGAAGTACATTTTGATACAACTCTAACACCAGAATTAGAAGCGGAGGGATACTCGAGGGAAATATCTAGAAAAATACAAGAATTAAGAAAGAGTAGTGGCCTCAATAAGAAAGATAAGATAAAGCTATTTATATTCACAGAAGAGGGTTTTAGAGCTATACTGGAAGAAAACAAAGATTTTATAAAATCCAGGACAAATGCTGTGGACATAAAAATATTAGTAGATAAACCCCCTGAGAAAAACTTTAAAAATATGTTAGAATTTAATATAAATGGTAAGAAAGGAGCTATTGGAATTATTGCCATTAAAAAGTGATATCCGGTAGATGCTTTTTTATCATAACAATATTTAAAAATAAAAAAAGAGATAATTAAAAGAGGTATGTTAAGAAATGATAGTTAAAGAAGAGTTTTTAAGTAGACTGAGAAAAATATTTGATTTGAATCTATATGAGGTAAGAGTATGGACAGCCTTACTCTCTAGGGGGACAAGTACGGCAGGCGAACTTAGTAATATTTCTGACGTTCCTAGGTCTAGGACTTACGATATCCTTGAGAGTCTTGAAAAGAAAGGATTTGTAATTATGAAATTAGGGAAACCAATAAAATTTATTGCACTAAAACCAGAAGAGGTTGTTGAAAGAGTTAAAAAGAATCTCATGATTGAAACTAAAGAAAAAATGAAAAGGCTTGAATCTTTAAAAAATGATGAAGTAATCGAAGAATTGAACTCTATTTTTACAAAGGGCATCAAGTTTGTGGAACCCTCCGATCTTTCAGGCAGTATTAAAGGAAGACAAAATATTTACAACCATTTAGATATGATGATAAGGGATGCTGAGAAAACAGTAACGATCTTAACTACCGCAGAAGGTTTGAATAGAAAAATGGAAGCCCTTATACCAAGTTTAGAAAAGTGTAAAAAAAGAGGGATTCGGATAAGAATTGCTGCACCAATAAACAACAACAATATTAAAGTTGCGAGAGAGTTAAAAAGGGTAGCAGAAGTTAGAAATATGGAGAACATAAGGATGAGATTAGTTATAGTGGATTCAAATCAAATAATGGTTATGCTTCTTGACGATGAGAAATTCCATCCTAATTATGACGTAGGGATTTGGATTAATACAGAATTTCTTGCTAGAGCACTAGAGCAAATGTTTGAATTAGCCTGGAAAGATATGGATGTTGTTAAATAAAGATACATCATCTAATATTTTTTCTTATTCAATTTAAAGAGGAATTACATCTCTTCAACCGTTTCGATTCCGAGTAGGTAGAGCGAGTTTTTAATTGTTTGTTTAAAAGTTTTTACAAGATAAATTCTAAAAACTTCATTTTCAGAACCAAGAACCCTATAAGAATTATAAAACTCATTGAACAATTTTGAAAGGCGATAAGAATAATTCGCGATTAAAGAGGGGTTAAGACTTCTATAAGCTGATAAAACAAGATTTGGAAAAAGAGATAATTCTTTTATAATTTCAATTTCCTTTTCATTTAATTCTTTTATTTTAATCTTGTTTATCTTCCTTATTTTTTTTATTATAGAATTTGCACGAGCATAACTATAAAGAATGTATGCCCCCGTATTCCCATCGAAAGATATTGATTCTTTTGGATTAAATACTAAGTCCTTTTTTATATCTGACTTTAAAAGCATATACTTTATAGAAGCAAGAGCAATTTTTTTACTTCTCTCATTTAACTTCGATTTAGATAACCTAGTTCTCTTTGTAATTTCCTTTTCAGCAAGTTTTCTTACTTTTTCGATTATATCATCAGCCTCTACAACCAAACCCTCCCTACTTTTTATTTTACCTTCCGGTAGAAGCACCATCCCATAAGAGAGGTGTTTCATCTCTTTTTCAGAGAATCCAAGTT
>JAWAEI010000020.1:0-10080 GCA_038891475.1 Candidatus Pacearchaeota archaeon
AAGAGCAAATGAGAAATTTCAAATTTGATATTGTAATGACCAATCCTCCTTTCGCTGGCGACATAGATGAGAAAGAAGTTTTGAGATTTTATGAAATAGCGAGAAAAAATAACAAATTAGTTAATAAATTGGGGCGTCATCTTTTATTTTTAGAAAGATGTATTCAATTTTTAAGACCAGGAGGGAGAATGGCAATTGTTTTGCCTCAAGGAGTTTTAAACAATACAAATTTAGAGTGGGTAAGGCAGTGGCTTTTAAATAAAGCAAGAATTTTGGCAGTAGTAGGGCTTCATGTAAATACTTTTAAACCACATGCTGGGGTAAAAACATCAGTATTATTTTTGCAAAAATGGAATGATGATCCTAAATTAGGACCATTGAATCCATATCAAGATGATTACCCAATTTTTATGGCAGTTTCCAAAAAACCTGGCAAAGACAATTCTGGCGAATATGTTTACAAAAAAGACGAGAAAGGCAATTATATTTTAGATGAAAAAGGTCGTAGAATTTTAGATCATGATTTAGACGAAATAGCAGAAGAATTTATTAAATTTGCGAAAAAACAAGGATTTAGTTTTTGGGAATAAAAATGAATTCAGATCTAATAAATCTAATTAAGATTATCATTGGATCGTCGATAACGACTGTTATTACTGAAAAAATATTTAATTCTTTTATGGAAAAAAAACGTAAAAAAGAAGAAAGTTATAAACGTTTATACGGACCTCTTAGGTTTTATCTGTCTTTATTAGATTCTATAGACACCAATAAAAAAGAATTGAAAAAAATTTACGAAAAAGCTTCTAAAGAACACAAGTTAAATGTTTCTGATGATTATGGCAAAGCGCAAATTCAGGAAGATATAAATGAAGAAAGGCGCCAAAAATTAAATGAATTAACAAAAAGATGGTGGTTATTTGTGGAAAAAATTAAAGAGTTAATAGAGAATAATCCAGAATATATAAAGAAGAGACATTTTGATTTAATTATAAATTTTTTTGAAGCTTATATTAAAAGAGAACTTGTTGGAAAAAAGAATATGGAATTTACATTTATGCCCTGGGAAGATTATAAAGATTATGGAGAAGAATTAATAAAAGCTATTGAAGAATTAAAAAAGCTATTTTAAAGTGATCACTTATTCAATAATTCAAAAATAATAATTAGAAAAGGTCTTATAATTTTAAATCAATAAAATATTATGAATAATGAAATTGAAGAAGAAATAAATAAAATTAGTGAATCTATCGAAGATTTAAAATTCGAAGCTACTAAAGTATATGAAAACCTAGTTAAACCAAATTGGTGGAATTATGAAAAACGTTTTTATAGAACTTTATATGGATATATACTAAATTGTTTTTCTTTTATAGATTTATTAAGCGGTTTTTTGTATGGGACGCAAGATTGGAAAAGTTTAAGAATAAATGAAACTAAAGCACTTAGTAATTTTATTCATAAGTATCTTAAGTGGGACGAAAAAACATCTTTGGTTGCTGTAAATTTATTTCGTCATTGTATTATACATAAAGCTAACATTTATCCTCATTTAGATATTAACGGAATAAAATACAGGTGGTTATTACATTGGTCCGACAAAGAATTACCAAGATCACAACATGCGCAATTTCAATCTTCAGCTAACGAAAAAATTCTAAATTTAAACCTTTTCTGTTTTATTGATGATATTCTTAAAGGTCTAAGAGAGTATAAAGACGATTTAAAGCACGATTCTACATTGCGAAATAAGTTTAATTCATTCAAAAATGAAATTGATAGTTTAAAATTAAATCATGATTACCTATTCCATAATTAAAAAAAGTCAACTTGAAGGTGCTTTGCGGCTGGACGCAAAGTTACAAATTATACTATGATATCCAAGGTATTCCAAGAGCCAAAAGATTTCTCTGATATCTTACCGGCGGACTGGGTTAATCACCACTTATGGGTCCGCGCCTATCGGATGTTGCATGTGACACCTGAGATTTTTGATAAAGGAACTATTACGAGAGATTTTTTTAATGTCAAGATTGTTTTGTTTTACGGTAAAATTAAATACCATATTAGCGACCCCCCAAAAGTTGAAAGCTCAAAACCGGGAGAAATCGTAAAAAAATTAGCAAGTATAAAACCAGTCGAGACTTCAGAAGGAGGATATATTTTATTTATTCATAAATTTGAGGATAATGAACCAGAAATAAAAAAGAAAATTGACGAGATTGTTGGTTTATTTATCGCTATCAACGGGCTTAGTAATGTATATGAATATTTATTCGACGAGATAATCAATGTAAAAGAAAATACTACTACGGGTTTCAGTTATATTGTGCCTAATCCTTTTTGGTTTAAAATACCTGATCTTTCAGATGGCAGACTAAAATTAATAAGAAGTTCTTACGAGAAAATTAGTCAGGCTGATAATATTCTCCTTTCGTTGAGGTGGTTTAATGAAGGAAATAGAAAGATAGCCTTTGATGCCTTTATACCACTTTGGATAGCTTTGGAAACATTAGTAAGGGCGCAAGGCAAAAAAGTAGTGAATAAAATTAATGAAAATTTAGCTTGCTGTTATGGAATCAGTAACGAAGAAGCGGCAAACAGATTTAGAATTGGATATATTTACGGTCTTAGAAAAAAAATTTTTCACAACGGTGAGATTTTGCCGATCCATACAGATTTAATTAACTATATGATTGGGATATATTTAGATATCTTATTTTATTTTTTAGGCATTAAGATAGAAAAAAGAGCTGAATTAATATTACAACAATCAGAATATTTAAAGAGATTTCTAAAATTATGATTGCTTATTCAATTATTTTAAAAAGCCAATTAGAAGGAGCATTGCGTCTGGATGCGGAATACTATCAACCGGAGTATTTAAAGGTGGCAAAATTATTAAAGGATTATAAACCACTAAAAAATTTTGTTGAAAAAATTATTCATCCTCAGGAAGTAAAGAGAGAATATAGCAATACGGGCTATCTATTTGTACTTTCTCAAAATTTGAGAGAGAATTATTTTGATTTTTCCGAAAAGTTTTTTATTGGCGAAAGTACTTCTAAACAAATAACAAAGAATTTATTAAAAAAAGGCGATATATTGACGGTAAGAACCGGAAATATTGGATTGGCTGCAGTATTTTGGGGATCTAACGATAAAGTCTATACATCAGCTGATGTTATTGTTATTAAAAATTCTAAGGTTTCGCCATTTTTCATTTCTACATTCTTAAATTCTAAATTTGGCAGGATTTATTTGAACAGAATAATATATGGAGCTTTACAACCGCATATAACGCCAAAATTATTAGGAGAAATTCCACTACCTATTTTTAGCGAAAAGGAAATAGAAAATATTGACACATTAGTTAAAGGTGCATTATTAAATTTACAAGAAGCAGAACTTTTATATTCCCAAGCTGAGAATTTACTTTTGGAGGAGTTGGGGTTAAAGGATTTTAAGGTGGAGGATGAGTTATGTTACATTGTCAATCTTTCAGAAGTAAAATCCGCTCATCGCGCCGACGCCGAATACTTCCAGCCGAAATATGAGAGGTTACTTGAAAAAATTAAATATAAAAAAGAAAAATTAAGCGATTTATTATCTTCTCCTATTAAAAAAGGAATTGAAATTGGAGAAGAACAATATCAAGATGAAGGAAAATTATTTATTCGAGTTAGCAATCTTTCTAAACAAGGAATAATAGATCGAGATCAAAAATATCTAAATGAAGAATTATATCAAAAACTTAAAAAAGATTTTCAACCGAAAGTAGGAGAGGTTTTGTTAACAAAAGATGCGACACCAGGTATTGCTTATGTTTTAAAAGAACCAATTGAAGGAATTATTGCAAGTGGAATTTTAAGATTGAAGCTTAAAGAAGAAATTGAGCCAGAATATTTAGCGTTAATAATAAACTCGATTGTGGGGCAATATCAAGTAGAGAGAGATACCGGCGGCTCAGTTATTCTTCATTGGCGACCAGAACAAGTTGAAGATTTTATAGTTCCAATTTTGCCAAAACCCATCCAGCAAAAAATTGCTGATTTAGTTCAAAAATCACACGAAGCACGCAAAAAAGCAAAACAACTTTTAGAACAAGCGAAGCAAAGAGTTGAGGAGTTGATTGAGAAATAAGATTATGCAAAAACCTCTTTCAGAAAAAAGCGCAAAAATCCCAATTCGCCGAGTTTCCTTGGCGAGTTACTAAAAAACTTTTGTTTTACATTTTTTCTGTGAACAAAGATGGAAAAGTTAAGCAGTATACTTGGCAGAATCTTAAAAATATACAAAAATGAAAAATCATCGGATCGGCCGTAAAGCGAGTATAGTGGGAGGGTAAAAATTCTTAGCGAGATGACACTCGGGGCCTTTCTTTTTCTTCATCTATCTTTTCTAAATCAAATTTTTTGAAATTAAAATTTTATTTCAAACAGCTGAGATAAACTTTTATAGTTTTAAGCTGGAATTTTTTAATTTTAGCTTTTGTTTTTATTTTCTAAATATTCTGCATAAAATACCAAAAATTGGTATCATAAGGGATAGAAAAGGTCAAAATTTATTAATTTTTAATCAATAGTATAAAATAAATAAAATAAATATTATGTTAATGGAAAAAAGATTTGAGAGTGCTGAAGCACAAGAGATTCTGAAAGATTTTAAAAGATTTTCAATTGAAGAATTGAACAAAATTTTCGGGAGTGGTACGCTTTTTCTCTTTGAAGAGATAAGAGGGAAAACCGCTGGGAGTTTTCTTGCCTGGAAAGCACAAAATCCTGCATTTGTTAAATTTGGAACGAAATTATTATTTGAAAGTCCATTTGGCTGCTGGATTGGCAAGGAATTTATAAAACCTTTTAGTAGAGAAGAAAAAGGCTTTGGGGTTAATCTTTTTAATAATTTCTTTCTTCCAAAGCGATTTTGGTTTAAAACTTACTTTAAAAACTCTTTTTTTGATGGAAACCCATGCTTAGCACTGGATTACCGGCCTTATAAATCACTAATGTTTGGCTTGGTTGATGATGTTCGTAAGATTAAAGATGGCATATTTTTGGGGCAGATGTATTTTAAATTTCCCTTTAAAAAGAACTTCCAATTTCTCGGATATTTTCTCCTTGCGCTTTAAAATAGGATTGCGATTAACTGAAAGATTGTAGTTGCAATCCTTGACTACTCTGACCATGTTCCACCGACAGCTCAGTACCCCTTCGTGTAATGTTACCCTCTCAACTTGTACTATCTCCCCATGGAATATGGCCAGAAAACTTGCAGAACCTGCAGGGAGCGTGACATTGACCTGAATGCCAGTTTGCAACTTGTTTTGACTGTACGGGATAGCGTCCCCATGCCTACATAAAGAGATCAAATTATGAATAAATATTTGAAATCCTCACCCTAGCAGAACATCTATGGCTACGGCGCTTAACACATTCTTTTAAATTCTTTCCTAAACTCAGATCTAAAGTTCTCTACAAAAAATACAATAAAAGACATAGAAAATTATTTATTTGATATTTTCTGAAAGTTCCTTTATATTAAATTTAATGAAAAATAAAAATTCAATGGAATTAAAATGGAACCAAAAGATTATAAAAACAGAACATATCTATCAGCAATTGAGGCAGCTAAATATCTTAATATATCTGTGAATATGCTTCATAATCTTGTCTATAGACGAATTATTAATGCTCATGTTTCCGCTAGCGGACAGATGCGATTTGATCTAAAGGAATTACAAAGATATGAGCAAAAATTCAAATCAAAATCAGAGAAGAAAAAAATAGAAATTGAAAAGGAGAACGTAATCGAGAAAAATGGGACAATACAGAAAATCTTTGTTAAAAACTCAATGAAAATGGATGATCTTTCTGATGATAGTGTTCACTTAGTTATTACTTCTCCACCATACTTTGATACCAAAATGTATTCAAGAGAACCCATTGAAAACGACCTTGGAAATATCCATAATGTTGACGAATGGTTTGAGAAAATAACTGAAGTGTGGAAGGAAGTTTACAGAGTATTACAACCAGGGAGAAAAGCATTTATAAACATAATGAATCTTCCTATAAGATTGGATAATGGAAGTTTTAGAACATTAAATCTCGTAGGTAGAACAATAGATGTATGTGAAAAGATAGGGTTTATTTTTAAAAGAGATATTGTATGGCACAAGACAAATGCAGTTAGAGCTCATTTTGGAACATATCCATATCCTGGGGGAATTTTAATAAACAACATGCACGAGTTTATTTTGGAATTTGATAAACCTGAGAAGAAAGGATTTAATAAATATGGACATCTGACAAAAGAACAAAAAGAGCAATCAAAATTAGATAAAGAATTTTGGATTTCAATAAAAAAGAGCGATGTCTGGGTTATGAAACCACAGGGAAGTGGAGACAGACGCAGTCATATTGCCCCATTCCCTTATGAACTTCCATTTAGATTAATAAAGGCATTTAGTTATGTTGGGGAAACTGTTCTTGATCCATTTGTAGGTTCTGGGACTACTCTTTTAGCTGCGGCAGATTTAAAACGAAATGGAATAGGCTATGAAATAAATCCAGAAATTGCTTTTGAGGCGGTAAAAAGTTTAAGAAATTATCAAACTAAATTATGGTGAGGCAAAAACTATGAAATTAGATGGAAAGACCATATATGCACAATCTAGCGATATAAGGGCACGTACTTATTTAGAATACCGAAGAGACATGAAAAAAAGCAATAGTTGAATTAGAAGTTTTAGAGTGGTTGGAAAGCAAATTAAAAGATATGAACCCGGGAAAGCAAGTTCGTGTATATAAGTCAGGAGGTGATAAATTTTTGTGGTTTTTAAGACAAGGGGGAATTTCAAGAGAGCCGGACTTCGTTGCGGAGATAGGTAATAAGAAACTTAAGATTGAATTCCAATATGGTAGCTCGGATATACAAGAAGATTACATATTTGACTTTAAAACATCAAAAGTAGGAAAGAAGGTAAAAGGTCAAAAAGACCGCATCCCGAAAAGTACCATTTTCCTTTATTTATTTAAAGGGGCCCCAACAAAATATGCTTTCATAACCGCAGAATGGATACTAAAACACGGCATTGAGGGAGTTGCACCTGCATGGGGGAATAGAGAAGTTTATAAAATCAGTGGCAAACAGTTATTAACTGCTGTCAAGGAGGACCCATATCTATAACAGATATGGAATAAAATCAACGCAAAGTTATTCTTGTTAGAATTTCAACATGAATTGATTAATATTAACAAAGAGAGACTTTCGCATCTTCTTCAAGGTGTTATTGATGAGAATAAAATTATAAAAATAATGCCAAAAGACTTAGACAGCTTCTTTAAGATTTGTTTTATCTTAGATAACATAAACAAAATTCCTAAAAATGCTAACTTATGGCTTATTTATCTTCTGAGCTACATTGATAACAATGTAACATTAGAAAATATATCTAAAATTGTATACTGCATAGACTTTCTTTACTCTAAAATTGAACTTAAACAAAATGAACTTATTCAATTGGTAAACAAGATTAAAGAACTCCTTGAAAAGATTAAAACATTTTATAAAAAAGATGGCACTTATATCTCATCATTAGAATCAAGCCCTTTAGAGGAGACAAGATGTGCTTTGTTCTCCATTAACTTGTTAGAAGATTTGATCCAAGACATTATCTTCTATTATTCTACTACTGAGTTAAAACCTATAAATAAGATATACGAAAATGTAGAAGATGTTATAAAGACTTATCAATTACTTATGAGGTAATATGAAAAATACATAACGAAAACATTTATTTACCCCTTCATTTAACAAAGCATAAAAGGTTCATGCCTCATGGCACTCACACAAATTTTTGCTACGCAAAAACTTCTTTTATGCTGGATCCTTTAAGCAACAATCCGCCCGACAAAAAGGAGATTAAAGCATGATGAACGAAATGAAAAGCAACAAAAATGTCTTGTTTGAGAGTGACATGTTTACTAACCACAATATAAACCTCGTAATAGAAGATAAAGAAGAAAAGCAGAAGTATCTACTCGGTGAGATTACAAACAAAGTTATTTTAGGTGATACATTTAAAGTACTTAAATGCTCTGCCGAAAAATTAAGGTAGAGAAATTGACAAATTGATCACATCCTTTAGTTTCAGGCAAAATTCCAATGATTTTTTATAAATTTGCTTGAAATAGAATTCTTGGCAAAACAATTAAGGTTTATGATTTCTTTAACTGCTCTGCCAAAAAATCACGGCAAAGAAATTGACAAATGATCATAGTTTTTCTCCTTTAGATTCATGGAAAATCCCAAATTTTCTGTAAATTTGCTTGAAATAGAATTTCTTGTTTCTTGACATAACATTTAACTAATTTCTTGTCAAAAGTATTCTACTATTTTGAAGTTCTGATATTCAAGAAATCTTCTTTTGAAGATTCTTTCAGTTATATCTGCAATTAGCTTTTGGATTTTTCTTTTGTAAGGTAAAGGTTTTATCTTTGGTTCGAAAGTCCATTCATTTTTCTCGATAAAATCTTTCATGCATGAAGGATGCTTCCCATCAAATATTTTTAATCCTTCTGTTTGTGTTAATACATCTTTTATTTCTATTTCCTTGCTGTATCTTATCTTTATAGCCCTTGAAATTTTTCTCTTTATGTATTCTTGAGGTAGCATCCAACCATAATGATGTATATAAGCTGGTATTACTGCTACTGAGATTTTCTTCCCGTTTATTCTGAATCCTTGAGCATCTCTCCAGGCAGAAATCCCACGAGCATATTTGAGTATCCTTATTTCCCATCTGTACCATGGAGCAGAATCATGGTAATATTTCGGAGAACCATAAAAATGTCTGTACATAAGTACCAACCCTAAAACCTTATCTGAACTCTCATATTTTTTCATTGCCGATTTTATAATTTCGTATCCATCTTCAACCAAAACTTCGTCTGCTTGTATATATATTCTCCAGAAACCTTTACAATGAGATAAAGCTAAATTTGTATAAAATCTGTAATATTCTACACCATGGAGATTATCATAACTTTCTACTTCTATTATCTTAATTTTCTTATCTTTAATAGAAGATATTTTTTTCAGTGTCTCGTCTGAGCTTTTGACGACAACAGCTATAAATTCGTCCACAAGAGGTAAAACAGATAATATGCTTTCAATGAATGGATATCCAAGATCACAAACATTGTGAAAAAAAGAAAATCCAGAAACCATAAATAAAATCATGAAATATCAAAAAGATATTCATTGAAAAACGGATTTTTAATCCGCGAACGAATGACGAATATAGTTTTATCTATAAATTTAGCTTAAGTATTTTATTTTTTAGATGTTTTGCGGAATAATCGGAAGCGTAATAAAACAAAAAACAAATAACACAACCTAAATCTATTAATAAATCTATAAACACGGTAGATGAAGGCTTCAGTCCGTGAAAAATACCCGATTATTAATAATTCCATAAACCTTTTAGCTGAAGATTATTATAGAAATTGTTCGGTGGTTTAAAAAAAGTAGGCTGTTTTTGAACGCAAAAAGAAAAAATAAATATGAGAGCAGAAGTCAAGAGAAAATGAAAACTCATGATCTTTTCCTGAATCTTGTATTCCAGATTTTATCTTTCAAATAATAGAAAAATCTTATCATCATTTCAGTAGTGAGAAAAGCTTTAAATATTTTTCATCAGGGTAAAGGAGGACTTGAAAGTTTAAGTCAGAATATATCAAGCATTTTGAAAGATTATTTAAATGTTGAATCTATACCAGCAAATTCATCATTCGCCTCCGTTTGGAGAACAGCGATAAGAAATGAAATAATTCTTGTTCATAGAACAAGCTCAATTTTAAAGGTATTCCCGATTTTGCTTTTCTATCCAAAGATAGTAATATTTTTTCATCACTTTATGGCGAGAAAAAGAAAGAAAGATCCATATCACAGAATTATCTACTCAAGAGTAAATAAGTTTGTAGTTCTAAGTAAAAGAATAAAACAGCAGGTAAAACAAAATTGGTGTATAGGGGAGGAAAGAGTATATGTTGCGTATCCTGGGGTAGATACGAA